>NZ_JBFODU010000024.1:0-115443 GCF_040908505.1 Aeromonas sp. R1-2
GGCGTTGTTTCCCAAATCAACCATCAAGCAGCAACTGCCCCAGCCCCTGGTGACCGCTACACTCGGGGCTTTCTGACAGGTAGACCAAGGGTATTCAGCTTGTTTATGGCGCTAACATACGCCATGACTTCTCCCACTTGGCCGTTGTAGTTACGCAGACTGATTTTCCCCGCCAGCAATTGCTTGAGCCGATACATCGCCGTCTCTGCCAGCGAGCGACGGTGATACCCCGATATCTTCTTCCAGTGCGCCAGCCCTTTCTTGCGCATCACCAGCACGGCCTCATTTCTTGGATGCCCCTTTTTCCATAACCCCGCGCTCTTACGAGGCGGGATACAGGCTGTCGCCCCTTTGCGCGAGATAAGCTGATGGCTGGCTTTGCTGTCATAGGCACCATCCGCATAAACATGTCCCAGCTTACGCCGCAGAGGGTTGAGCAAGGTGGGCAACACCTCGGCATCATGGACATTTTCCAGTGAGACTTCCGCCGCCACGATATCGTGGGTCACCGGGTCTACCGCCAGATGCAACTTGCGCCACACTCGCCGCTTCTCCGAACCGTGTTTTCTGACCTTCCACTCGCCTTCCCCAAACACCTTCAGCCCGGTTGAGTCGATAACCAAGTCGGTAATACGTTCCTTTGGGGGCTGTCGATAAGCCACAGTCACCGAGCGTGCTCGCTTGCTGACGCAGCTATAGTCCGGTGCGCACAACGGTACATTCATCAACTCGAACAGGGAGTCTAGTAGTCCCTGAGTGGCCCGTAGAGTGAGGTTGAAAATCCCCTTGAGCATCAGGAAGGTACAGATGGTCTGGTCGGTGTAAAGCTGGCTGCGACCTCGGCGCCCATGATGGTCGTGGTGAAACCAGCTGTTCATGGCTTCGGCATCAACCCAGAAGGTGAGTGAACCACGGTTAATCAAAGACTTGTTGTATGTAGGCCAGTTGGTGATGGGGTGAAGCGACGTGCCCATGATGCAAACTTGAAGAGGATGGTGGTGATCAGATCTCCGAGTCCTCAGTAAGTTCCCTTCAAACTGCATCGATTTAGGCAACAACGCCGTTTGCAGATACACCTTGCCCACCCCTTGAGTGCACCGACGAAGAAGGTGTCGACTGCCACCAGTTCCCCGGTGTAGTGAACCTCAATCTGGCGTTCGCGAAACTCGGGGCTGAAGCGTTCTAACAGGCGAATCTGCTCGTCATTGAGCTCAATGGTCTGCTCACGGTGCGTTTTCTCGAGGCGCAACAAGCGGTCGTGTTTGGAGAGCAAGTCGTGCCGTTGCCACACGCCACACGCCACGCACCCCACACCCCACCCGCACAGACATTGATGCCTTGCAGAGCCAGTTCTTGCGCGACCCGCAGCGGGCCATGAGTTGATCTGGGGAGGGAATAATCGAGAATGGCCTGTTCAATCTCGGGTGCGACCCGATTGGGATGAGCTCCTTTACAGCCGGGCAATTTGTCGAGCAAGCCCTCGGCGCCATAGGTCTGGTAATTACGGCGAATTTCGTAGAACTGCTGACGGCTGTAGCCGATGAGCTTGCAGGCTTTGCTGACATTATTGAGTTCTTTGGCGAGCGCTAGCAGGCTGAGTTTGCGACGTGCTATTTTCTCGTTGGTGATCATGCAGAGGCTGATAGTATTTTGCAGGTGCAAAAAAGCCCCTTGGCGGAGCTTGGTGTCTGGCAAGGCCGGTGTCGGGGTTATCAATCGAACAGGATGCGGCCGCTGGTGCCGGCATCGCTGTCTTTCCAGCTGGCGCCGCTTTTGCGCAGGGTGTAAGTGATGGTCTCCTGCTTGAATTTCAGGTGGTCGCTGCCGCTGTGACTTGGTTTGACCTGATTGCCATCAATATAGGTCTCCCCTGTGGTATCGACGTGAATTTCGGCCACGGTGCGGCCATCGTCAGTGACCGCTTTATAGTTGCCAGCCCACGGGCTCTCGTCGCCATACTGCACGGCCCCTTCCTGAGCGTGCGCTTGGGCATGGGTCTTGTGGCCGTGATGGGTTTTGGCCACGGCGCAGCCGGAGATACCGACCGCCAGCAGGCAACCGAGGGTGACATTGAGCAGAGTCTGTTTGGATTTCATTTTCATTTACCTGTATCAAATAATTACAATGGATAAGGGGTGGAGCCCCCACGGTCGGTGTGGGCCCCGTTGAGCCATGGCTCGAAATCAGTCCTGATTGATCCCCGAAATATGGCCGTGGGAGTCGGTGAGGCAGTGCCAGAGCCGGTCATGGGGCCCCTTGATATCAATCATCATCCCCGCCTGGGAGTCGGCCACATAGTCGAGGGTCAGTTTGCTGCGGCTGACGCCCGCTTTTCTGGCGACGGCGTTCATGCAGGCGTTCTCGGCAACCTTGGTTTGTGCAGTGCTGCCGTTGTAGGCACTGCTACTGGCGCTCTCATCATCATCGCCGTCGACATCGTTCTCATCGTCATTGAGCTGGCAGGCGCCGCTGTCGCCATTTTTGACAAAATAGGTGATGCCCCAGTCGCCATTTTTCACCATGGAGAGGGTGGTGCGCCCCTTGCTCGCCTCGTAGAAATTTGAATTCACTTTTTTAAGCGGAACTTGCTGGTTATTGATATAAGCCGTGCCATCTTCGACGCGAAGATTAATATGTCCAGGACAGCTGGCGGATAAATCAGGCACCCCTGCATATGCGGTTCCGGTCATGACCAATACAGAGAGAGCAAGCAGCGTTTTTTTCATCAGATAACCTCAAATCAACAAGGATCAGCAAGTGTGATGTCGTCAAAATAACGGTTGCTATGCCTGAACGTTATTTATGTGCTCATTGCACACCTGTTATTGGTAGCCCGCAGTCAGTCGTTTCAGTGCGCCTCGTCCCGCCGGGATGACGCCAAATTTAGCAGTAGGGTGATGTAAGTAAAATAAAACAGGATTAATTGGGTTCATAAAATATGAAAAACTATAAACCATTTAAAACAATGGGTTATATGTGGTTTAAGTCACTTTGAAAAAGATGGGGGACCATCCGGGATGGTTCCTTATGGGTGTCGATAAAGTTGGCCATAGGGCTGCAATGCCGGGAGTAGAGTATTTCCTATGTTGCATGATGGCACAGGCTGGCGATATCAAGGGCCAATCAGCCATTGCGCGCCGTAAATACACAGACAAAAAACTCCAATATTCGGTGTGTGAGGGGGGAATTAGCCTACCAGCAGGCAGATATTTTTACCTGATATGACTGGGTGGTGAGGCATATGAAAAGGACAGAATAAATAAACCCTCCATCAATAGAGACATGATTATCTGGAGTGTTAATGTACTTTTCCTGAGGATTGCCCACTCTTGGCAGGCAAAACTAACGACTCAGAAACTCATGGCCAACCCGATGGAATAACCGCTGGTGTTGTGGCTGAACATATAGCGGGCAACCAGCCGGGTACGGGTGACTATGATGTCGTATTTGCTGCTGTCCAGCTCCAGACCGGCGCCGATAGAGTTGAGGGAGTCAAAGCCAAGCAACCCCCGCTGCTCCCCCAGATATGCGGTATGGGCCCCTTCCAGTACATAGCGTACCGGTCTGTCGAGCAGGGGCCAGTGGAACAGCGGGGCCCGGCGGCGCAGATAGAGACCGAGGTTCTCCGCCTCGGCGTGACCACGGACGCTGGTCGAGGTACCGCCAAAGCTTTGCAGGTGTTGGTAGGAGTAGCGCACTTCGATATCGATATCCTGCACCTTTGAAAAGAGCTCGTAGTCGAGCATCAGCGAGCCTCCCAGTCCGTACATATTGAGCTGCCCACCATCGAGAAAATCCAGCGAGTAGCCCTTGGTGCGCTCCAGCAGCCAGTTGCCGATCCGCAGATCGCTGGCCATGGTACCGAGCGAGACGTTGGCGATGGGGCGAAGTACCCAGTGGCCACCGCGCGGGTCTTCATGGAGGGCGATATCCCAGCCGATCCCGCCTGAAGCTGTCAGGCTGTTCCATTTGGTCGGGAGGGTGCGGCTCTCGGTGCCGTTGCTCACCACAAACTGGGGATCGTAGCGGCTAAAGCCGATCGCCCCTTCCAGATAGATGGGCACGGCTTCGCTCATGGTGGCGCCGCCACCGATCTGGGTCATGTTCAGGGCGGCAGATTGATTGGTGCCGCTGCCGATATCGAGGTTGCTGGCGGTGATGTCGGGCACCACGGTGAAAGTCATCAGCGAGAGCACCGCATTGGCGCGCTCCTGTGCCCACTCCTGATCCTGTGTTGCGGCTTTGACGGCGCCGCCGGATAGCGCCAGCAGCATTGGCAACAACATCTGCAATAAAGAGGAGCAAGAGCTGTGCATGAGTGTGGTTCCCGATAAGCGGCGTCTGGTTGCCCTGGTTTTACTGTAGCGAGCTTCCTGCCGGTTGGCACGGAGCTAAGAGGGGGGAACAAGCGCCGCTTGCGGTCAGTTGCCGCTTGGGGGCAAGCCTTTGCCACACCAACGGCACGCCTTTGCAGTTTGTCGCTAAAGCTTGGCCTCTTGCCGCCGATATCTCTTGTGAGATCGTGTGGAGGACAAGCAATTGAACGCTTGGATGTTGGGGTTGGTCAGCATATCCGTGAGTATGCAGTTACAGGCTGGAGTCACCGAATTTGGTGCCGGTCTGGATCAATCCGTCTGGCGTTTGACCTCCGATACCCAGATTGAGTGTCGCCTCGAGCATCCTATTCCCAACTGGGGAACGGGGGCCTTTGTCAGCCGCGCCGGGCGCAAGATCAACCTCGACTTCGAGCTCAAGGGCAAGCGGCCGCAGGCCCAGACCCAGACGGTGAGCCTTGGCATCATGCCGCCGGTATGGCGCCCGGGGATCGCCGGGCGAGAAGTGAGCCAGCTGCGCTTCTATCAGCAGTTCGATGGGCTGGTAGAGGGGCAAACCGCCTGGACCATGCTCGACGAGCTGGAGGGGGGGCGGATGCCGACCTTCCAGTATCGGGACTGGTATCGCCAGAACCGTGCGGTGCGAGTGTCCCTCTCGTCGGTCAACTTTCGGGTGAAATATCAGGCCTTTATAGACTGTCTGAGCGGACTGTTGCCCTACAGCTTCAACGACATCGCCTTTAGCGTGCTCACCTACGACAAGAACAGCGATCAGCTCTCCATCCCCTCCAAGCGGCGGCTGGCGATGATCAGCGAGTTTATCAAGGCGGATAAGAGCATCGACGTAGTGGTGATAGACGCCTACAGCGACAGCTATGGCGGCCGCTGGCCGAACCTGAAACTCTCCGAGAAGCGGGCCGATGCCATCAAGAAGGTGTTTGTCGATCTGGGGATCGATCCCGGCAAGATCTCGGTGGAGGGGCATGGTGAGAAGCAGCACGTTGCCTCCAACGAAACCGAACAGGGACGTGCCAAGAACCGGCGGGTGGTGATCAGCATGGGGCGCAATGGCGAGATCTAGCGCCGTCCTAGGTCAGAGAAGCATAAAAAAGAGCGCATCTGCGCTCTTTTTTGATCCTGCCATTAGGCAGCGGGATTAGGGCTGCTTAGAAGCTGTCACCGAGGCCAGTACCGGCATCTTTCTTGGCAATCAGTTCAATCTTGTAACCGTCCGGATCTTCGACGAAGGCGATGACGGTGGTACCGCCCTTGACCGGGCCCGGTTCGCGGGTGATCTTGGCACCGGCGGCGCGCAAGGCATCGCAGGTGGCATAGATGTCGTCCGCTTCCAGCGCGATGTGGCCATAGGCTGAGCCCAGTTCGTACTCGCTCACCCCCCAGTTGTAGGTCAGCTCGATCACCGCTTCATCCTTCTCGTCACCGTAACCGACGAAAGCCAGGGTGTACTTGTACTCGCTGTTCTCGCTCTTGCGCAGCAGCTTCATGCCAAGGACACGGGTGTAGAAGTCGATGGAGCGTTGCAGATCGCCGACACGCAGCATGGTATGCAGAATTCTCATTGCTCAGTTCTCCGGGTTGGTGATGTGTACTGCTTTCAATCTCGGTTGCGAGGCTATCAGTTCTCGGGATAGACCTTCTCTTTGTACTCGCACAGATCCTCGATGATACAGGAACCACAACGGGGCTTGCGAGCCAGACAGGTGTAACGCCCGTGCAGGATGAGCCAGTGGTGGACATCCAGCTTGAACTCGGCGGGTACCACTTTAAGCAGCTTCTCTTCCACCTGATCCACGTTCTTGCCTACCGCAAAGCCGGTGCGGTTCGATACCCGGAAAATATGGGTATCGACGGCGATGGTGGGCCAGCCAAAGGCGGTGTTGAGCACCACGTTGGCGGTCTTGCGGCCGACGCCCGGCAGGGCTTCCAGCGCTTCGCGATTCTCCGGCACCTCGCCGCCGTGGCGCTCCAGCAGGATGGCGCAGGTCTTGATGACGTTCTCGGCCTTGGTGTTGAAGAGACCAATGGTCTTGATGTACTCCTTGAGCCCGTCCACCCCGAGATCCAGCATCGCTTGCGGGGTGTTGGCCACCGGATAGAGCTTGTCGGTCGCCTTGTTGACGCTGACATCGGTCGCCTGCGCCGAGAGCAGCACTGCGATCAGGAGTTCAAACGGCGAGTTGAAATTGAGCTCTGTGGTGGGGTGCGGGTTGTTTTCCCGCAGCCGCTCCAATATCTCTCTGCGTTTCTGGTTGTTCATGCTAGGCGTCCGATCATAGCTCGGTCGCCCGGACGCGAGCCGGGGCAACGTTGCAGTGGGCCACGGTAGCGGCCTGTTTGCGATCACGCCAGTCGTTGATGGCGTTCTTGGCAGCGATCAACAGCCCCAGCCCGATAAAGCCGCCCGGCGGCAAAATCGCCAGCAGCAGGCTGGCATCGGCGTGGAACAGCTCGATGCGCAGGGATTTGGCCCACTCGCCCAGCAGCAGCTCGGCGCCATCAAACAGAGTGCCCATGCCGATGATCTCGCGCATGCCGCCCAGTACCAGCAGCACCAGGGTAAAGCCAAGGCCCATCATCAGGCCGTCGAGGGCCGCCAGCAGCGGCGGATTCTTGGAGGCATAGGCCTCGGCGCGGCCGATGATGACGCAGTTGGTGACGATGAGGGCGATAAAGATGCCGAGCGCCTGATAGAGGCCATAGGTGTAGGCGTTCATCAGCAGCTGCACGCTGGTTACCAGCGAGGCGATGATCATCACATAGACCGGGATGCGAATATCTTTCGGCACCCAGTTGCGCACCAGCGAGACGGCGAGGTTGGAGCAGACCAGCACCGCCATGGTGGCAAGGCCCAGCCCCAGCGCGTTGGTAAAGGTGGAGGAGACGGCGAGGGTCGGGCAAAGCCCCAGCACCTGCACCAGCGAGGGGTTGTTCTTCCACAGCCCCTGACTCATCAGCTCCTTGAGCTCGCCCTTGCGGCTTTCCAGCTCGGCAATCGGGGCAGCGCCCGTTTCAATCTGTTCCATCTGGTTCATGATGGCTCGACTCCGTTAGTTCGCCGCCGGACAAGCCGGGGCGTTGCTGAGCAGTTCGGGTTGCTCCTGCTGCAGTTTAAGCAGGTTTTTCACCGCCTTGACCACGGCTCGCGGGGTGATGGTGGCGCCGGTAAAGGCATCGAACTCGCCGCCATCCTTCTTCACCGCCCACTGGGGCTCGTTGTCATGGGTCAGGAATTTTCCGGCAAAGCTGTTGATCCAGTCCGATTTCTTCAGCTCGATCTTGTCACCCAGGCCCGGGGTCTCGTTGTGAGCGAGCACGCGCACGGCGGTGATGGTGCCCTTGGCATCAAAACCCGCCACGATGCGGATCGCCCCGCTGTAGCCATCCGGCGCGATCGCCTCCAATGCATAGCCGGTCACCACGCCATTCTTGCTGGCGGTATAGAGGGCCTGCGGCTGATCACTGCCCAGATACTTCCTGCTGGTCACCTGCTTGCAGCTGGCCACCAGATCGTTGTCATAGCTCCCCTCCGGCAGCAATACCGAGAGTGTCTGCTGTTTCTCCAGCTGTTGCTGGTGGGCGATTTTATCCTTGGTCAACTCGTTGGTCAGTACCACCAGCGCGGTACAGCCGAGCGCGAACATCGCCAGAATAAGGCCGTTCTTGCGCATGCTCTTTAACATGTCCGGGCTCCGTCAGCTGTGATGGGGGAAAAGGGCAGAAACATCATTGGCGACGGGCTCCATACACTTTCGGGCGAGTCAGGCTGTCAATAAAGGGTACGCAGAGGTTGGCCAGCAGCACGGCGAAGGCAAACGCATCCGGATAGCCGCCAAAGCGGCGGATGATGTAGACCAGCCCCCCAATCAGCACGCCATAGACCAGTCGGCCGCGCGGCGTGGTGCAGGCGCTGACCGGATCTGTGGCGATAAAGAAGGCTCCCAGCATAGTCGCGCCGCTGAATAGATGGAACATGGGCGTGGCGGTCGCATCCGGGCTCACCAGATAGCCGATGGTGGAGGCTGCCAGCAGGGCACCGAGAATCGCGGTGGGAATGCGCCAGTTGATCACCTTCTGTTGCAGCAGGAACAGGCCGCCCAGCAGATAGCCGAGGTTGACCCAGCTCCAGCCGATGCCGCCCCAACCCTCAAACAGCGGGCCGTTCAGGATCTCGCCGGTGGTGAGTCCCTGAGTCAGGCCGGTTTTCAGGGTATCGAGGGGGGTCGCCATGGTGAGACCGTCCACCCCCTGCTTGAGCTGGGCCATGCTGTAACCGTCGAGGCTAAAGCCGGTGAATATCACCGACGCCGCATCACCAAAGCCGAGGCTGTAGGCGCGCACGCTCTCCGGCGGCAGCCAGCTGGTCATCTGCACCGGGAAGGAGACCAGCAGCAGCACATAGGCGACCATGGCCGGGTTGAACAGGTTCTGGCCCAGTCCGCCGTAAAGGTGCTTGGCGACAATGATGGCAAAGGCCGTGCCCACCACCAGCATCCACCACGGCAGCAGCGGCGGCAGGGAGAGACCGATCAGCACGGCGGTGAGCGCCGCACTGCCATCCATCAGGGCAGGCTTGATGGCGCGGCCCCGCAGCTTGAGCACCAGCGCCTCGCACAGCAGCGCAGTGACCATCGCCAGCAGGATTTGGATAAAGGAGCCCCAGCCGAAGAACCAGGTCTGGGCCAGCAAGCCCGGCACGCAGGCCAGGATCACCAGCAGCATCAGGGTTCGGGTCTGTTTGCGGTTATGGGCAAACGGCGCAGTCGCAATATTGAACATGAGTCTGTCGATTACCTTGTGGTTGTTCGGTCGGCTGACGGTGCATCTTCAGCGGCGGTCTCTGCGGCTCTGGCTGCCTCAGCCGCCAGCTTCTTCGCCTTGGCGCGGGCCACCGCGGCTGCAATGGCCGCTTTTTTCGGATCAACCGGGGCATCAGCCGCAGGGGCGCTCGCTTCAGGCGCGACAGTGACGGCAAGTGGTTGCTCACTGCTGGCTGCATCGCTTTGCATCGGCTCGGCCGGTGCGCGCTCACCCTCAGTTCCGACACTCTCTACCTGAGTACCAGCACTTTCTACCTCAGCACTGGTACTTGCGCTCTGCTGGGCCAGCTTTTTGGCTTTGGCACGGGCGATGGCAGCGGCGATAGCGGCCTTCTTGGGATCGACCGCTTCACTTGCTGCCGTATCGCTGTGGCTGGTGGTTACTTCGCTCTTGGCTACCGCCACGTCGCGGGTCTGTGCGCTGGCAGTTGGCTCACTCTGCGCACCCTCAGCACCGGCACTTTCGCCCTGCTGGGCCAGCTTTTTGGCCTTGGCGCGGGCAATGGCAGCAGCGATAGCGGCTTTCTTGGGATCGACCGCTTCGCTGGCCGCAGATGGCACAGTGCTTTGGGTTGCAGCGGATTCGCTGGTGCCAGCATTTGCGGTCGGGTTGCCCTCAGCGCTGTCGCCCTGCTGCGCCAGCTTTTTGGCCTTGGCACGAGCGATGGCAGCAGCAATTGCAGCTTTCTTGGGATCTGCGGGTGCATCGCTTTGGGTGTCAGCGTCGGTTGTTGCGCTGTTGGCTGCGCTTACCGGCTCGCCACTGGCCTCGGCCTTTTTGGCTTTGGCACGGGCAATGGCGGCGGCAATTGCTGCCTTTTTCGGATCAACCTCTGCTTTTTGCTGATCAGCATCTACCGCAGGCGCAGCAACGGCTTCGGCAGCCACAGGCTCGGCGCTATCGCCAGCCTGAGCGGCTTTTTTGGCCTTGGCGCGCGCCAGTGCGGCGGCGATGGCTGCTTTTTTTGGATCGCTGGCGGGGTCAACCGCCTCGGCGGGTTGCGCCGCAGCGGCTGTTTCGCTGTTTGCGCTCTCTGCCAGCTTGGCGGCACGGCGCGCTTCCGCTTCCCGTTTGCGGGCTTCGCGGGCGGCAATCACCACGCTGTTGTCGGGCAAGCCCTCGGCGGTGGCGGCAATGGCAGTGATGGGGGCATCCTGCTTGGCCTTGATACGGGCCAGTGCGGCGGCTACCGGATCTTCCCCGCCTGCGGCCGTCATGGTCTGACGGCGCTGGGCGGCGGCTTCGGCGTGGCGCGCTTCGCGGGCTGCTTTCTCCCGCTCGAAACGGGCCTGCTTGGCCTCGAAACGCTGCTTGGCGCGTTCGGCTTTTTCGGCCTCGGCACGGGCTTCGCGAATGTCGTCTTTGGCGATCTTGTAGTACTGCACCAGCGGGATCTCGCTCGGGCAGACCCAGGCGCAGGCGCCGCACTCGATGCAGTCCATCAGGTTGAGCTTCTCGGCCTTGTCATACTCCTTGGCCCGGCTGTACCAGTAGAGCTCTTGCGGCAGCAGGGTGGCCGGGCAGGCATCGGCGCAGGCGCTGCAACGGATGCAGGGCTGCTCCGGGCCGGGGGCGGGCAGTTCGGCCTGCGTCGGCGCCAGCAGGCAGTTGGTGGCCTTGACCACAGGCACCATGGCGTGGGGCAGGGTAAAGCCCATCATGGGGCCACCCATGATCACCCGTTGCTCCGCTTCCGGTTGCAGTTCAAAACGCTGCAACAGCCAGCGTACCGGCGTACCCAGGCGCACCCAGGCGTTGCCGGGCTTCTTGAAGCTGTCGCCGGTGAGAGTGACGATCCGCTCGATCAGCGGCTCGCCGTCGATGATGGCGCGCTTGATGGCAAACACGGTGGCGACGTTGAGCACCATGATGCCGATATCGACCGCGCGGCCCCCCTTGGGCACCTGACGGCCGGTGAGCAGTTCGATAGTTTGCTTGGCACCGCCGGAGGGGTACTTGGTCGGCACCGTCTTGACCAGCACATCTTCGTCGGTGGCGTGACGGGTCAGCTGCTCGATTGCCTCGGGCTTGTTGTCTTCCACCCCGATCAGGGTCAGCTTGGGCTTGAGCAGGTGCTTGAGCACCCGGATGCCATCCATGATCTCGTCGGCGTACTGCTGCATCAACCGATCATCGGTGGTGATATAGGGTTCGCACTCCAGCCCGTTGACGATCAGGATCTCGGTGAGCTGGCCGCGGCCGTCGAGCTTGCTGTGGGTCGGGAACACGGCGCCGCCAAGGCCCGCTACCCCCGCCTGCTGGATGCGCTCGAGCAGCTCGCCCCGCTCCAGATTCCAGTAATCGGCTTTGCCATTGCGCTCGCCCCACTCATCCTCCCCATCCGGGGTGAGAATGACGCAGAGATCGCCGAGTCCGGAGGGGTGGGCAACCGTGTGGTTGCCAATCTCGGTGATGGTGCCGGAGGTGGAGGCATGGACAGGGACGACCCGCCCCTTGGCATAACGGGTCAGCGGCTGCCCTTTTTTGACCTTGTCGCCCACCTGCACCAGCAGATCGCCGGCGGGGCCTGCGTGCTGGCGCAGCGGAATAATGAGGCGCGGCGGTAGACCGGCGTCTACTACCGGGCTCTGGCTTGATTGCAGCTTGTTGTCGGCGGGGTGAATGCCACCGTGAAAGTCCCAGAGCGTGCCGGCTTTGATACGTTCGAGTAAGGAATGCATGGTTGCTCCGCTGTTTATTCCACTATCTTGACCGGAATCTTGCCCGGAACATGCACGTTATTGAGATCCCACTTCCAGTTATCGACCGTGGTGGGCACCGGGATCATCTCGATGCAATCGGTCGGGCAGGGATCGACACAGAGATCGCAACCGGTGCACTCGTTGGCAATCACGGTATGCATCGCCTTGGTGGCGCCGACGATGGCATCCACCGGGCAGGCCTGAATGCACTTGGTGCAGCCGATGCACTGATCTTCGTGGATAAAGGCGACCTTTTTGACTGGCACCGCAGCCTCGTCACTACCCCCCAGCGGCTGGGGCTCGACCCCCATCAGATCGGCAATCTTGCGCATGGTGGCCTCGCCACCGGGTACGCACTTGTTGATCTGATCGCCGTTGGCGAGCGCCTCGGCGTAGGGTTTGCAGCCGGGATAGCCGCACTGGCCACACTGGGTCTGGGGCAGCAGGGCATCGAGCTGATCGACGATGGGGTCTGCTTCCACATGAAACTTGACGGCGGCAAAGCCCAGGATAATCCCGAACGCCAGCGCCAGCAGGGTGAGCACCAGAATGGCAAAGAGAATATGGATCATGGTTATATCTTGATAAGGCCGGTAAAGCCCATAAAGGCCAGCGACATCAGACCGGCGGTGATCATGGCAATCGACACCCCGCGAAACGGGGCGGGCACATCGGCGGCGACCAGACGCTCGCGCATGGCGGCAAACAGGATCAACACCAGCGAGAAGCCGGTGGCGGCGCCAAAGCCGTAGATCACGCTCTGGATAAAGTCGTGTCGCTCATTGATGCTGAGCAGCGCCACCCCGAGCACCGCGCAGTTGGTGGTGATGAGGGGCAGGAAGATCCCCAGCAGGCGATAGAGGGTCGGGCTGCTTTTGCGTACCACCATCTCGGTAAACTGCACTACCACGGCGATCACCAGAATAAAGGCGAGGGTGCGCAGATAGGCGATATCCAGCGGCAGCAGGATATAGTGCTCCACCAGATAGGAGCTGGCACTGGCGAGGGTCATCACAAAGGTGGTCGCCAGCCCCATGCCGATGGCGGTTTCCAGCTTGCCGGACACCCCCATAAAGGGGCAGAGGCCGAGGAATTTCACCAGCACGAAGTTGTTAACCAGCACGGTGCCGATCAATAAAAGCAGGTACTCAGTCATCAATTACCGTCACTGAAAGTCGGGTTATCCGGGTTTGAAGGCGGCCGGTATTATCTGATGTTAGGGCAAGTTAAACAACCGCAAGGCCGCATGGTTATTATGCAACTGGATAATTTAGCCGGGGTTTTGGGCAAGAATCCGGTGGGTTTTGCGTCATCTTCCCACCGGGTGAGAAGCCTTACTAACCAACAGCCAGTTTGGCGGCCTCTTTCCACATAAATGGCGGCATCGGAGTAGTGAGACGCCATTTAATGTTCATCGGTTGGCTGCCAGTGTGGGATACGTACTCCACCTCACCAAAGTTCACAAAGCCAAGGGTGCGGCCAAATTCATCTTTGCTCTGCTCACGAACGAACAGAAACAAGCGCTTACCTTCTGCTCTGTGGTTTATGTAACTCAGCCCCTTACCCCGTTCTGGGCGAGCGCTGTTTTGGCTCTGCCAATGAAACAGCGACTCGTTGATGGCGTAGTCGTGATAACGGGTAGTGGGGGAGAAGTGCTGTTCCGTTTTGTTCAAGGTCACGAACAGCAACTCGATATTTTGCTCTGCGATGACATAGACCCCTTCGCGAGCCGTGGGTTGCTGCGCGAAGGTGGTCGCACCAAAGCCAACCAGCACCTGCTCTCTGGCATAGCGAGCATGCAGTTGCAGCGGATTACCGGGAAGGTTTGGCATGGCGCTTTGTTCGTGTTGCACCCGGTTGAGCAGCATGGGCAACAGATCTGCCAGCTCGGCCCTTAACTCTGGTTGATTGAGTTGTTTCAGGCTGTGCGCCAAGGAGCTAAAGCCTGCATTGGGGCCGCTCTGTTGCCAGAAGTCGTAATGGCACATCAAGGCCATACGTTCATCGTGTTCGGCCGTTAAGGTAAAGGCGTCTGCCACCAAGGTTTGTAAGAATTTCAAGTAATGGAGCGCATCGCAGCCCAATAGCCGGGTTTTGATGGCCCGGGTGTAGAGGGTCGACAGCTTCTCATCGCTCATTTCAGAAATGGTATGGTTGCTAGCCTGTTTGACCAAGGCGCTCCAGTTACCGCGCTTGTAGATCTCCTCAAGGCTGATGTGAGGGTAGAACTTCAAAAAGTTCGCCAGCGTCAGTGGTAAATCACAGTCCTGTGAGAAACGGCGGATCAGGCCCATGAGGCGCGAGGTATTGAGGGTCGCCCTCTTGATATTGCTCAGAATGAACTCTTGGGTCTGTTTTGAGAGCTCGATGCGGCAACCCAATGGGGCGTGAGGGAAGCCCTGTTTGATCTCGTGGCTGATCGCCTTATTGGTTTTACCCACCAGAGCCCGGAATTTCTGGGCAAAGTCATACTCAGCACGGGCATTGCCAACAAAGTCCAACACGGTGCAGCACTCTTTATCGCTCGCCAGCCGCAGGCCCCGCCCTAATTGCTGTAAATAGATGGTGAGGCTTTCCGTTGGTCGTAAAAACAGCAAGGTATCGACTTCTGGGATATCAACCCCTTCGTTGAAGATATCCACCACGCAGAGAATATTGATAACGCCGGTACGCAAATCTTGTTGTTTGCTATACCGCTCGTCTCGGTTATCGCTGGTGAGAATATCAGCCTTGATGCCCTTCAATAAAAAGGACTTGCGCATAAAATCGGCATGTTCACGGCTCACACAAAATGCCAGTGCTTTGATCTTGGTAATATCCGTGACGATCTCATTGAGGCTCTGGACGATTTTCTGTACCCGCTGCTGATTGTGGGTATAGATATTGGTGAGCTCAGTGATGTCATAACGGCCATTTTTCCAAGCCACTTGGCGCAAGTCAGTATCATCATCGATACCAAAATATTGGAACGGACAGAGATGGCGACGATTGATAGCCTCGGGCAAGCGTATCTCTGCTGCGATGACACCACAAAAGTCGGCAAGAATATCACTGCCATCATGGCGCTCTGGCGTTGCGGTTAATCCCAACAGAATGTGAGGTTCAAAGGCGGCGAGCAGACCGCGATAACTGGCCGCCGCAATATGGTGAACCTCATCGATGACGATGTAATCGAAATAGTCTGGGCTAAGACGTAAATTAGCCAGCTGGTTATTCAAGGATTGCACCGAGGCAAATAGCTGACGGTAGTGGGTTGGCACGGCGCCGCCGACTAAGAGTTCGCCAAAATTGGATTGCTTGAGCACTCCGCGGTATGAGGCCAATGCTTGGCGCAAGACCTCCTCTTTGTGGGCGACAAACAGAAACTTGGCGTCGGGTTTGGTTTTCAGAAAACGCGCAAAATCAAAAGCGGAGATCAGGGTTTTCCCTGTACCGGTGGCCGCAACCACCAAGTTACGGAAGCGCTGGTGTAAAGCGCGCTCCATCGCCAATTGTTCAAGGATCTCCAGTTGATGGGGAAACGGCGTGATATCAAAGAAATAGGCAGGGCTATTTTTGTCCCCATCCCCACGGGCCTCTTGCAGTGCATGCTGCAATTTTGTACAGCTTTCGAGCTTGCCATCAAACAGCTCAAAATCATCGGATTCCCAATAGGTTTCAAAGGTACTTAGAGATTTCTCGATAATATGAGGGATCTCTTGCGAGGTGATTTTTAGGTTCCACTCCAAGCCGCTAGTGAGGGCAGAGTGAGAGAGATTGGAGGAACCTATATAGCCGGTATGAAAGCCGGTATTTCGGCAAAAGAGATAGCTCTTGGCATGCAACCGCTCGCGCTGGGTGTTATAGCTGAGTTTGACTTCGGTATTTGGGAGGTTGGCTAAAAATTCAACTGCCTTGGCGTCGGTCGCCCCCATATAAGAGGTAGTAATTACTTTTAATTGGCGGCCGCTGCGAGTGAACTCTTCCAGCTCATGACGGAAAATCCGGATACCTGCCCATTTGATAAATGAGACCAACCAGCAGATGCTATCTGCCGATAAAATTTCCCGTTTAATCTCCGACTCCATCGACAAACCCGCATTGCTGCCACAAAACAGTTCGCTCTGAGTGAGACCTGTCAGAGGGAAAATATCCTCGGCATATTGCTTTAAATTGGCGGAGATGGGGTTATCCAACTGGTAGAGTGCTGTCAGAATTTTTCCCTGACTATCGATGAGGTTCTCGCTAATAAAGTCTGGGTCTTGGGTGCGATCCTTTAGCCAAAGCAATAACTGGTTAGCCAGCTCAATCTGCCGTTGCAGCTGATCCTCTCCAGTTACCGAGCCCACCGCATATTCCAAAACCCGGCTCAGAAATCTGGATAACCAAACTGCCGCTTCGGTAGGTTCAAGCTGGCGTTCCCCTACGTAAAAGTGCTCGCGGTCGAGTCGAGATGTCAGCAGTTGAGTAATGAGCTGTTCATAAATACCGCATTGTTGCATCACGCACGAGCCTCGAACATTGTCTATAGAAGAAAGAGATAATATCATTTTTTTCATCTAAATCAGCATGTTATTATCGGTGGCATGTTTGGTTATGGAGCCCGTATTATTAATTTTTTCACGTGGCTCACAGATTCAAGATGTGGCAGCATTTTTTTCTTACCCCATGCTGGGCTTTATTACTGCCACTATCTGCAGTGACTGAGGAGTACAGATGTTCAAGAAACCGGTAGCGGTTGAACTGGAGGCCATCAATCAGGAAGGTGAGATACAGGTGGTGCGTGACAGCGGTCTGACCGTTCAAGGCTACAGCGTTTACTTGCGAGTCGAAGAGAGCAACGGCTGTGCCTTGGCAACCTGTGTGGCAGACTACGACACCATCGGCCCTGCCTACGAACTGGCGGAGCGGTTGAGTCAGGCGCTGGCCATCCCGCTCATTGTGATGACTCCAGAAGCATTAATGCCAGTGAAGAGTTAGCCAAACGCGACAACAGCAGCCATTGCAACGCCCAACTGAACACCCCTTAAAAATTACATCATCATTTGCGCTCGCTTTGCGCGCCACGGCACACATGGGTTTCCCCTTGCCGGGTATGATGGGGTAGCCCGCCGTGGCGACGACAGTCGGATGCTTGCGGGCATATGTCGGTCACATCAGCCAGATCACCACCAGGAGGTAACCATGATCAGCCATATCGACCATCTGGTATTGACGGTCAGTGATATCGAACGGGCCGTGGCGTTTTACAGTTCGGTGCTCAATATGGAGGCCATTACCTTCGGTGCGGGGCGCCGGGCGGTGGGGTTTGGCAACCAGAAGATCAATCTGCAACTGCTTGGGCAGGAGCCGCGCAATCGGGCGCAGGTGGGGTCGGGGGATGTCTGCCTTATCACCCGCTGGCCGCTGGAGCAGGTGATGGCCCAGCTTGCCTGCCACGGGGTGGAGATTGTCGAGGGGCCTGTTACCAAAAGCGGTGCCTGCGGGCCGATAGAATCCATCTACTTCCTCGACCCGGATCAGAATCTGATAGAAGTGAGCATCTATCCCTGAGCCCACTAAACCATCACCCCCATCGCCATCATCAATAGAAAGGGGCCGTCAATTGACGGCCCCTTTCTCGTATCGCTATCGACCCAGCGCCAGTGGCTCGTTGCTGATTCTCCAGAAACGCCCTAGAAAGGCGTGTTGCTCTCATCGTTCTCCTGTAAAAACTGCTCCACTTCTGCCTGATAGGCCGCATCAGGTTGACCGCTGCTGGCAGGGGGTACGGCTGCAGACCGAGCCACGGGAGGGGCGGTGAGGGTCTCCATCACCCGCTGCTGCAGATAGGGGTAGAAGGGGTTGGAGGAGGTGCGGGTGAGGGCGCCGGGGTTGACGATCAGCACACCGCGCTCGCCACGCAGGGCTAGGCCGCCGAGATTGATGCCATATTGCTCCCGCTGCTCCGGGCGCGCTGCCATGCCATAGAGGGGGTCGTCCATAGGGAAGGGGAGCGCCACATGGGAGAGGGAGTAGATCTCCTTGGGATAGTCGATGCCCAGCGGGTGAACTTGCTCAGGCTGGTCGGCGCTGGCCAGCGTTCTGGCCTGCGTCGCGGGGGAGGCGGGGTCCACATTGCCCACCACGGTGAGGCGATAGTGCCCGGGGGCGTTTGGCAGCAAGCGGTGCAGCGCCAGCTCTGAGGCCGAGCTCATCAGCGGGCCAAACAGGGTGCTGCGGTTGATATCAAACAGCACCAGTTCGCTGCCGTTGGCCGGCAGGTAGTGGTAGAGATCGGCAATGATGGAGCGGGTGCTGACGGTGTAGTCCATCACCGACTGGAAGGTGAGGGCGGGGGGAAACGCCGCCAGCTCGCCACTGGCGGCCAGTTGGCGCACCTGCTGCTGGATGGCGTGGGTCAGGCGATAGGACTGGCGCGCGCCGTTGACCGGAAACGAGTTGTATTTGAACGGGTTGAACTCCGGCATGGTGTCGAGCCAGGCTGCGTTGGCAAAGGCGGGCAGCAGGGCAGGCACGGCCTTGAGCCCGGCGAAGCGGGCAAAGCGGGTCACCCCGATCATCGGGGAGATCAGCACCAGCCGATCCGGTTTTGCCAGTGCGCCGCTCGGGTCGGCCAGTGCATCGAGCGTATATTTCACCGCCAGCGCGCCGCCGTTGGAAAAGCCCACCAGATGGAGCGGCCGCTTGCCCGGTGCCAGCAATCTGGCCTCCCGCACCGCCAATCGGGTGGCGGCCAGCCAGGTCTCCCAATCCACATCCACGAGGCCAGCGGGCACGGTGCCGTGGCCGGGGATCCGCAGCCCCAGCGCGATAAAGCCCTGCTGCTGATAGCGTCTGGCCAGATGGCGCAGGCTGTAGGGGGAGTCGGTCAGGCCGTGCAACAGCACCGCAACCCCTTTGACGTCCCCCTCGGGGCGCAGCAGGTAGGAGCGGTTCCAGTTCTGCTGAAAGCGGGCGGGATTGATGGGGGCGTCCTGATAGTAGCGATTGCTGGCCAGTTGCTGCTCGGGCGGTGTCTTGGCGACTACCTCGGTGGCCACCAGTTCGAACAGCTCTGCTTCGCGGGCCAGATAGGCTTGCCAGTCGCTGCTGTCGAGCTCATCGGCGCTGAGTTCGGGGGGCACCACTGTGTGCCACAGCTGCAGCGGCGCTGCCTGCCAGGCGAAGTAGGCGATCACCGCCCATGCGGTCAGCAACAGCAGCAACAGGGTCAGCAGAGCACGGCGAACAAGGCGGCGAGTGTGAGCCAGCATGGTGCAATCCTTGGCGATAGAGGGGGGGCCGCCTCTGGGCGGGCGAGTTTGGCGCAGCACATTGGGCGCGGCCAACCGGCTTAAAGCCTAATGGAAACAAGGTGATATGTATAGTTGATGGCGTTCGGCCGCGCTGGCTGTGGGCGCCGGATCCCGCCGTTGGCATCAGGCTGGTTGTTCAAAGGCGGCATCGCGGGCCATCCGGCGGCGTGAACTTGTCCGCAGATGCCCGCTTGGGCGCGCGACCTTGCAACTATCTGCCCCTGAAAGAGGGCAATTATGCTACTGTAGCGGCGTTTTTTGATGGATAAGCTGGCATTGGCCTTTTTTGAAGATGGAATGGTATGCAGAACTTTGACGTAGTGAATTGGCTGATGCAGCAGACAGCCTCCCCGGCGCAGCCGGAACAGGCGATGGCACAATCGGGCGCGGCCCAGAACCTGTGGCAGGTGACCCATGCTGGCTAACGAATCCATGCGCCTGAACAAATACATCAGCGAGAGCGGTATCTGCTCGCGCCGCGAGGCCGACCGCTTTATCGAGCAGGGCCACGTCTTTATCAACGGCAAGCGGGCCGGGATCGGTGATCAGGTGCAGGTTGGCGATCTGGTCAAGGTGAACGGTCAGGTGATCGAGCCGCGCGAGGCGGACAGTCTGGTGCTGATCGCCCTCAACAAGCCGGTGGGCATCGTCAGTACCACGGAGGCGGGCGAGAAGGACAACATCGTCGATTTCGTCAACCACAGCACCCGGGTCTTCCCCATCGGGCGGCTCGACAAGGATTCGCAGGGGCTGATTTTTCTCACCAACCACGGCGATCTGGTCAACAAGATCCTGCGGGCGGGCAACGATCACGAGAAAGAGTATCTGGTGACCGTCGACAAGCCGGTGACCGACGAGTTTGTGCGCGGAATGGCGGCCGGGGTGCCGATCCTCGGTACTGTGACCAAGAAGTGCAAGGTGAAGAAAGAGGCGCCGTTCGTCTTTCGCATCACGCTAGTGCAGGGGCTTAACCGCCAGATCCGCCGCATGTGCGAGCACTTCGGTTTTGAAGTGACCAAGCTGGAGCGCATCCGCATCATGAACGTCAGCCTCAAGGGGCTGCCGGTAGGCGAGTGGCGCGATCTCACCGACGACGAGCTGATCGATCTGTTCAAGCTGATTGAGGACTCCTCCTCCGAGGTGAAACCGGCCAAAGGCGACAAGCCCAAGGCGGCCAAGGCCCCTGCGGTGCAAAGCGCCAAACCGGGGCAGGGCAAGAAGCCGCGCCGCGATGATGATCACGAGATTGGCGGGCGTCCCAATGTGCCGGGCCCGGAAGCCTTTGAGAAGAAACTGCCGGTGGGTAAGGGGGGCGCGGGCAAAGGTGCTGCCAACAAGGGCGGCGCTGGCAAAGGGGCGCCCAAGGGTGGCAAACCGGCCGCTGGCAAGCCGCGCACCGCTAACACAGGACGGCAGAAGAAGGGGCGCTAAGTTGCTCCCCTGAGCGGCGTCAGCCTACCTTGTCATCCCTAACACGGTTATCCCCAACACACCGGCCTCAGGCCGGTGTGTTGTTTTGGGCCGCAGAGCTGGCCGGGAGAGGTGCCGAAAGGGACGGCTCGCTGGCGGTCGGTAACCCCATGACGCGGGGGTAGTGGCGCGGGTCGAGGCGCAGCACCAGCAGGCTCATCAGCAGCAAGCCCCCCAGTTGCCACTGCCAAGCGGCCGCGAAGTCGCCCACATAGTGATAGAGCCGCGCCGCCACCCAGGGGCCGGTGGCCGCCAGCATAAAGCCGAAGCCCTGCATCAGGGCGCTCAGGGTGCCGGCGCGGCGTGGGTCGGGCAGGTGATCGAGCGCAATCACCATGATCAGCGAAAAACTGCCACCCAGACCGGCGCCGCACAGCATGCACCAGAGAATCGGGGAACTGGCTGGCGCCAGCCAGAGGCCGCCGAATCCCGCCAGCTGCATGGCGATGGCAAGGCCCATCCACGGCCGCCGATCCTGACTGCGCGCCGCCAGTAGCGGCAAGCCGAGGCCGCTGGTGGTCTGCGCCAGTGCCAGCCAGGCGACCAGCTCGCCCGCCTGCGCGGCGCTCCACCCTTGCGCCATATAGGCGGGGGCCAGCCAGGCCACTACGATGCCGTAACCGCTGTTGATGATGCCAAAGCAGGCGATCAGCAACCAGCTGCGGGGCAGGGTGATCAATCGCTGCTCGCCGTCGGGAATCGCGACCGCCGCGGTGCTTGGCAGACGCACTTTCCACCCCAGCCAGACGAGGGCCAGCAGCAGCGGCAGGCTCCAGAGCGCCAGTGCCTGCGACCAGTCGAGGCTCACTGCCAGCCTTGGGGTGAGGCTGGCCCCCAGCGCCCCGCCCCCCATCATGCAGGCGGAGAAGATCCCCATCACTAGCGGCACCTTGCGGGTGAAGGCCTGCTTGATAAGGGCGGGCAGCACTCCCTGCACCAGTGCCGAACCCAGGCCGCAGAGCGCGGCGCTGGCGATCAGCAAGGCACCGCTTTGGGCATCGAAGCGCATAGCGCTGCCAATGCCGAGCAGCAGCAGGGCCGCCCCCAATAGTTGGCACGCACTGGCGCGCCGACGCAGGCTGGGTGTGAGCAGCACGCCAATCCCGATCAGCCAGAGCGGCAACAGGGTAAGCCAGGCGAGGGTGTCCATCCCCAGCGACAGGGCGCGGCCAATCTCGCCGCTCAGCGGGCCGATGGCGGTAAGAAAGGGGCGCAGATTCAGGCCAGTCAGGATCACCAGCACCAGCAGGGCAAACTGCTGGCGGCGCGCTTCTGCCGGGCGTTCGAAAGTCCCTTTACTCATGATCAGGCGCTGCTTGTTGCGGCTGGTGGCCGTAGAGATCCGCCGCCGTCATGGTGACGGCCAGTTTGACCAGCGGCAGAGGTGGCGGTGCCAGCGGCAGTCCCAGCGTTTGATAGGCGGCAGTGCTGTCAAAGCCGAACGGGGCCGCATCGGCGTTATCAAAGGCGTAATAGACGGCGGCTATACCGTTCATCACCAGCGCGCCGAGGCACATGGGGCAGGGGTGACCGCTGGCATAGACGATGCCGCCCGCGAGCGGCGCGCTCTGGCTTGCCTTGCGCAGCGCCTCCAGCTCGGCGAAGGGGCGACCGCCCTGCCGGTGATTTGCTCTGGCCAGTTGCACCGCCTGCTCCAGCCATTGTCGGTGAGTCTGGAGTGAGGTTGATGGGGTGAGCGAGCGAAGAGGGGTAGACGCTACAAGAGGCTGTGACATGATGAAAAACCCTGATTTGACAGAACAAATGCCAGCCTAGCGGCGAAAAAAGTCATTTGGAAATTAAATGATAGAATGAGTTTCAGTGGTTTTGTAAATGGAGTGCCCCATGCTGGATCCCCTGTTGCTGCGCAGTTTTGTCGCCATTATCGACACCGGCAGTTTTACCCGCGCCGGTGAACGGGTTCATCTGACCCAATCCACCATCAGCCAGCAGATCCGCCGCCTTGAGCAGCAGCTCGGCTGCCCGCTGCTCGATCGCGCTGGCCGAAGGGTGGTGGCGACGGCGGAGGGGGAAAAATTGCTGGGGCTGGCCCGCCGCATTCTGGCGCTGCTGGCGCAGGCCGAAGAACAAGTGACGGAAGGGAGCGTGGCGCTCAGCCTCGGGGTGCCGGAGGATTTCGCCGCCGGTGCCATCACCCCGGTACAGGCCGCCTTTGCCCGCGATTACCCCGAGGTGCGGCTGGAGGTGGAGAGCGGCCTGAGCCACGAGATCTGGCAGCGCTTCGAGGCGGGAGAGCTGGATCTAGCGCTGGTCAAACAGACGCGGGGGCAGGGTTCGCCCCTTGCCAGCTGGCGCGAGCCGCTGGTGTGGGTCGACAGCCGCGACTGGCCCGCCCGGGAACGGGATCCGCTGCCGCTGGTGGTGTTCCCGAGCGAAGGGCTCTATCGGCGCCAGATGACCGAGGCGCTCGATGGTCTGGGGCGGCGTTGGCGTATCGCCTATGTCAGCGCCAGCCTCGCCAGTTTGCAGGGGGCGGTGAGCGCGGGGATCGGGGTGAGCTTGCTGCCCAAACGGCTGATGCCCGCCGATCAGCTGGCCCTGACCCAGTGGCCCAAGGTGGCGCCGGTGGAGCTGGCGCTCCATGCCGGGGGAAGCGGGAGCGAGCCGCTCACCCGCTTGAGTGCGGCCCTAATCGCCCTCTGTGACGAGGTGATGGGGCCGCAGTGAGTGGCTATGTGGTGAAAAACTGAAGTCGGAAAGATAAAACGGGGGGATCAGTGATCCTTCCCCTCCGCCAGCTTGCGCTCGTAGTCATTTTTTACGATGGTCAGCGCCGCCAGCACCAGCTCGGGGGCCAGCTCATTGGTTTCCAGCAGTTCAATTAGATCCACCGCGAGTTTCACCTCGGGCGGGGCAGTTTCCAGTGACATGGGCAGGGTTCCGGTTGCGGGAAGAGGGGGGATTATACAGGGGCGCCGCCGCAGGCCGAAAGCGCCCGCTGTATCGGGAAGGGGAATCACCAAGGTCAGAGGTGCTGGCGCATCTCCTTGTCGATCTCCTCGCGCAGGGCGATCAGCTTTTTGGCGTACTGCTGCAACTGCAGATCGCTCTCGCTCACCGGCTGCCACTGGGGCACTGGGGTCGGCTTGCCGTGCTCATCCATCGCCACGAAGATGATGATGCAGTGGGTGGTTTTGTGGCGCTCGGTCTCGGTGGGATGGCGGCTGTAGACATCCACCGCCAGATGCATGCTGGTGGTGCCGGTGTGGATCACCTGGGCGTGCACCTCTACCAGTTGGCCAATCTGGATGGGGCGCAAAAAGCGGATCCCCCCTACATAGACGGTCACCGCATAGCCGCCACACCAGCCAGCGGCGCAGGCATAGCCCGCCTGATCGATCCACTTCATCACCATGCCGCCATGCACCTTGCCGCCGAAATTGACGTCGGAGGGTTCGGCCAGAAATTGCAGGGTCAGTTCGCGATTGGGCACAGTTACATCCTTATTGCCTGAAGGGTTTCCCTGAGCTTTGCCCCATCGGCCTGCCCGGTCAAGGGTTCATCCCCGATTCAGGGGGGCGGGGTCACTATCTTGCTCTATCGACGGGAACATAGCCGCAGGAGTGACACCATGAAACAGATGCTGGAACAGTTGCTGGGGGCTGGCAAAGGCTGGCTCAACGAAGGCGGAGAGAAGCGCAAGGGGCAGATGCAGGGGGCGCTGGCCGGTGGTGCGCTCGGTCTGCTGCTGGGCAATAAAAAAGTGCGCAAATATGGCGGTAAGGCCGCGGCCGTGGGCGGCGCGGCGGCCCTTGGCGGGCTGGCCTACAAGCTCTATCAGGATTGGCAGGCCCAGCAGGCGGCACCGGCCCAGCCCACCCATCCCATCAGTGGGCTGGAAGGCAATGCGCTGGATGCCCGTGCGGCCCTCTTGGTGCGCGCCATGGTGGCCGCGGCCCGGGCCGATGGCCATATCGACGGCGCCGAGCGCCAGAAAATTCAGGAGTACCTGACCGAACAGGGCCAGAGCGATGTCGCCCGCTGGATTGACGCCGAGCTGGCCCGCCCCCTCGATCCCCACGCGCTGGCGCGGGAAGTGACCGATATGGAGCTGGCCACCGAGGTCTATCTCGCCTCCCTGCTTGCCATCGAGGTGGATCACTTTATGGAGCGCGGTTATCTCGACGAACTGGCACGCGCCCTCAAGCTCGATGACAACCTGAAAGGAAGCATCGAGCGGCAGGTAGCCCAACTTAACGCCCCCGCCTGATACCCTTACCGCCATGGATTGCCGATAACGCCCCGCTCAAGGGGCGTTGTTGTTTCTGCTGCTCGTAAAAAGATACGAATGAGCCTATTTGGATTGCGGGACACAGCCTCTAAGATGGCGCAGGACCATCACTTTTTTGCAAGGAGCAGTAGTGGGAAATGCGACACTCGTTTATTAACTGAACTCCACATCATGTTAATGTCAAAGAACAATATCAACGTTTGCACAAGGAGCGTGCGTAATGTCAACTTCCCCGGCCGAGCTGGCCAAATATTATAGTGTTGATGATTTAACCAGTGCAACAACGGGTGGAGGCAGGCTCAATAACCTGCTTTTATCAGTTCAAAAAGGCTTGCCACTATCTATTTGGAGTCAGCAATACCTTGAGTCTAAAGGACTTAATGCCTTGCTCGGTTTTCTTACCGGGTCGTTATCCAAAGAGGAGTTTTATAGACGTGCCTTATTAGAGCGAGAACAGCGTATCGCAATTGCTAAAAAGCGGCAGCTTGAACTTGAAGCCATTAAAATAGCCGAGCAGAAAGCTGCCGCCTTGAGGTATGAAATGCTCCAGGCTCAATATGAAGCTGCACGTATAAAACGTGAGAACGATCCAAAGTTTATTGCGAGGAGAAAAAACCAAGAGCTTCGTCGGAAGTTTGGAATTGAATCCTTTGTGGAAAAACATCATTTCAAGCAACTGATGCAGATTTTGCGTACGCTGGATGCCAAGTCACGACTTTCTGAACTTGATTCTATATGGCTAAAAGTTGAGGGGCGGGACTATCAGACAGATGAGATATGGCATGCTTATCATCGAATAGAAGCTGATTTTTATATTTCAGAGTACAAGAAAACCTGCGATCCATGGCAAGCAGTCAATGCCAGTGCGCATCTTCGAAAATGTGCAGCAGCAGCCTCGGCTGTTGAATTGCTCTCGGCTATTCCAGTTAAAGACCAAGAGCATGCGAAGCTCAAATCTGCGATTAGAACAACCCATGGTGGGGCGTTGCGTGACTTGGGAAAGCGTACAGATGCTCTGAAAATGGGGGCTGAGGCTCATGCATTGCAACCGAATAATTTCAGACCATGCACACTGTTAGGTGCGCTCAATATTGAGCTGGGGAATATTGAAGAAGGACATAATTGGTATCTCATGGCGGAGGCTCGTGGTGCTAAGCGGGATAGTATCGAATACGAATTGCGTTCTCTGCTTTTGCGTATGAGTGAAGATAAGCGTAATGCGACTATTGCAGAGCTATTGAGGGTTGCCCCTCGAGAATATGGCTGGTTACGCCGACCATTGAAGAGGTAATTACAGCTGCACTTGGGTTCCTGTGTCATGAGCAGAATTATTGGCGTCATCTTACGTGCCTTGGGCAATTTGGCGATTGATAAGCTCGGCAAGTTTGAATAGGGCCTGCTCCAGCTGTTCGCTCCAGGGATGGGAGCTGTTGAGGCGCAGGCAGTGATTGTGTTGTCCCTGACTGGAAAAGAGCGCGCCGGGGGCCACTGAAAAACCGCTGCCCAGAGCCTTGGCGTGCAGGGCGCGGCTGTCGAAATGGGCAGGCAGTGCCAGCCAGAGGAAGTAGCCGCCATCGGGGGAGGAGATCCGCACCTCGTCCGGCAACAGCCGTTGCAGCGCCGCCCGCATCTGCTGCTGGCGCTGGGCCAGGGTGTGGCGCAGGCGACGAAAGTGGGCATCGACCCCGCCCTGGCGCAGCATCTCGGCCAGCGCCAGCTGGCTCGGTACATTGGTGGAGAGGGTGGACATCAGTTGCAGCCGCTGCACCCGCTCGGCATGGGGCCCCGCCACCACCCAGCCGACCCGAAAGCCCGGCGCCAAACACTTGGAAAATGAGCTGCAGAGCAGGCTGTCGCCACGCTGATCCCAGTGGCGGATCGGCTTGGGGCGCTCGCGGCCGAAGTAGACCTCCGCATAGACGTCATCCTCCACCAGCGGCACCCCGTGGCTGTTGAGCAGTGCCATCAGCCGCGCTTTGTGACCATCCGGCATGGTGTGGCCGAGCGGGTGTTGCACATTGCCCATCAGCCAGCAGGCCTTGACCGGAATGCGGGTGAGGGCGTCGGCCAGCAGGTCGAGGTCGATGCCCACCCCCGGAATAACCGGGATCTCCACCGCCTTGAGTTTCAGCCGCTCGATGGCCTGCAGGGCGCCATAGAAGGTGGGGGACTCCACCACCACCCAGTCACCGGGCTCGGTCAGCACCTGCAGACTGAGGGAGAGCGCCTCCATAGCGCCGGTGGTGATGATGATCTCCTGCGGATTGACCGCCACCCCGTCGCTGGCGTAGCGCTGGGCGATGGCGCGGCGCAGCGCTTCGTTGCCGGGGGGCAGGTCGGCCACCGTGCTGAAGGGATCGAGCTTGCGCATGCAGCTGGCCAGCGCCCGCCCGAGCTGGGGATGGGGGAACAGGGTCGGGTCTGCTACCGACATGCCAAGGGGCACCAGATCCCGCGATTTGCTCGCCTGCAACACCTCGAACACCAGATCGTTGATATCCACCGAGCCGCTGAAGTGGGTCTGGCTCGGCGTGTGCTGCACGACCTGTGGTGAGGCGGCTTTGACGTAGTAGCCGGACTGGGGGCGGGCGAGGATCCGCCCCTGACTCTCCAGCAGTTGATAGGCCTGCAACACCGTCATGGGGCTGAGCCCATGGGTCTTGCAGCTCTGGCGAATGGAGGGGATGCGCTCCCCCGGTTGCCAGATGCCATCGTCGATCTGGCTTTGCAGGCGGTCGGCCAACTGCTGGTAAAGGGACATGATCTGGATCAACTGTTATAGGTGTAATTCAATATAACTGCATCTGTTATAGGTGTCATGCTCCGTGATGTACTTGTCACGCACGAAACGTGCAAGGCAAATACAACAAAAGAGAGTGACGCATGATCAATCCGGATGACGTGGTCAGCCTGTCTCGCCTGCAATTTGGCGCCACGGCCCTGTTCCACTTCCTGTTTGTGCCCCTCACGCTGGGGCTGTCCTGGATCCTGGTGATCGCCGAGTCGGCTTATGTGATGACCGGCAAGGTGATCTATCAGGACATCACCCGCTTCTGGGGCAAACTGTTTGGCATCAACTTCGTCATGGGGGTCACCACGGGGATCACCATGGAGTTTCAGTTCGGCACCAACTGGGCTTACTACTCCCACTATGTGGGGGACATCTTCGGTACCCCGCTGGCCATCGAGGGGCTGATGGCCTTCTTCCTCGAATCGACCCTGGTGGGGCTCTTCTTCTTCGGCTGGGACAAGCTCTCCCGCGGCAAGCACCTGCTGGTGACCATGCTGGTGGCGCTCGGCTCCAATCTCTCGGCACTCTGGATCCTGATCGGCAACGGCTGGATGCAAAACCCGGTGGGAGCCGAGTTCAACCTGCTGACCCAGCGGATGGAGCTGGTGGATATCGCCGCCGTGCTGTTCAACCCGGTGGCGCAGGTGAAGTTCGTTCACACCGTTGCGGCGGGCTATGTGGCGGCCTCCATGTTTGTGATGGGGGTAAGCAGTTGGTATCTGCTGCGCAAGACGGAAGTGCAGTTTGCCCTGCGCTCTTTTGCCATCGCCTCCGGCTTCGGGCTGGCGGCCATCCTCTCGGTCATCGTGCTCGGGGATGAGTCGGGCTATCGCACCGGTGAGGTGCAGAAAGTGAAGCTCGCCGCCATCGAGGCGGAGTGGCACACCGAGCCGGCGCCTGCGTCATTCACCCTGTTCGGCTTCCCGGATCAGCAGGGGGAGACCACCCACGCCGCCATCAAGATCCCGTATCTGATGGGGATCATCGCCACTCGCTCCCTCGATGAGGCGGTGACCGGCATCAAGGATCTCAAGGTGCAGCACGAGGCGCGCATTCGCAGCGGCATGGTGGCGGCCGAGGCCCTTGAGCAGATCCGGCAGGGTGATGACAGCCCGGCCAACCGCGCCCGCTTCGAGCAGCATGGCAAGGATCTCGGCTACGGCATGCTGCTCACCCCCTATGCCAGCAATATCGCCAAGGCCGGTGAGGC
The DNA here is from genome assembly GCF_040908505.1 of Aeromonas sp. R1-2. Lineage (NCBI taxonomy): Bacteria > Pseudomonadati > Pseudomonadota > Gammaproteobacteria > Aeromonadales > Aeromonadaceae > Aeromonas > Aeromonas sp. R1-2. The sequence continues at coordinate 28,876 of NZ_JBFODU010000024.1, forward strand.
GGAGATCGCCAAAGCGGTCGATGACTCCATCCCGCCAGTGGCGCCGCTGTTCTGGGGCTTTCGGGTGATGGTGGGGCTTGGCGTCACCATGCTGGGGCTGATGGTGGTGAGCTTTGTCCAGCTCTGCCGCAACCGGCTGCAAGACTCGCCACGGCTGCTCAAGACCCTGCTCTGGAGCATTCCGTTGCCCTGGATTGCCATCGAGGCGGGCTGGCTGGTGGCCGAGCTTGGCCGTCAACCCTGGACCATCAGCGATGTGCTGCCGGTCTCGGCCTCGGTCTCTTTGCTTCAGCCGGGCCAACTCTGGTTCAGCCTCATCGCCATCTGTTCCATCTACACCCTGTTGCTGGTGGTGGAGCTGTTCCTGTTGCGCCATGTGATCCGCAAGGGGCCCGCCATTCTCCATACCGGCCGCTACAGCGGTGAACAACCCGAACTTGCGAGGATCGCCTGATGGATTACGCAACCCTGAAACTCATCTGGTGGGCGCTGGTGCTCTTCATGATGGTCGGTTTTATCGTGATGGATGGTTTCGATCTCGGCATCGCCATGCTGCTGCCGGTGGTGTCGAAAGATGACGACGACCGCCGTCTGGTGATCAACAGCGTGGGGCCGGTGTGGGAGGGCAATCAGGTGTGGCTGATTGCCGGTGCCGGTGCCCTGTTCGCCGCCTGGCCGCTGGTTTATGCCGCCGCCTTCTCGGGGCTCTACATCCCCATGGTGGTGCTGCTGCTCGGGCTATTTTTGCGTCCGGTCGGCTTTGACTATCGCAGCAAGCTGGCCGATCCGGTGTGGCGCCGCTGGTGGGATCGGGCGCTGGTGGCCGGTGGCCTGATACCGGCGCTCATCCTCGGTGCGGTTATCGGACTGGTGATGGAGGGGCTGCCGTTTCGCTTCGACACGGCGCTGCGCCTGCACTATGGCGCGTTCGACTTCCACTGGGGCTGGCTGCTCTCGGTGCTGGCCACTGCCATCAGCCTGTTGCTGCTGCACGGCGCCGGTTTTCTGCAAGCCAAGGTGACCGGCACCCCAGCGCTGCGCGCACGGGGGATCGCCATCCTGCTGGCCCCGCTGGTGAGCCTCTGCTACCTGCTGGCTGGTTGGCATCTGGTGGATCTGCAAGGGTTTCAGCTGACCGGTGTCGGCACACAACCCTTTGACCCGAATGCCGCCATCAGCCCGCTGATGAAGGGAGTGATCCCGCACGCCGGAGGCTGGCTGCGCAACTACTTTGACTATCCGCTGCTGTGGCTGGTGCCGATCATCGGGATGCTGGCGCCGCTGGTGAGCGGGATTGCCTCCTGGCTGGAGCGGGGCCGAATTGCGCTGCTGGCCAGCGCCATTGCCTGCGCCGCCATGCTCTGCTCGGTGGCCATCGCCCTGTTCCCTTTCGTGCTGCCCTCATCCCTCGATGCAGTCAGCAGCCTGACCCTGTGGGACAGCACCTCCAGTTACAAGACCCTGGCCATCATGTTCGGCCTCGTGCTGGTGCTGATGCCGGTCAACCTGGGCTACACCGGCTGGGTCTATCGGGTGGTGCGTGGCAAGCTCGACCGTGCCCGCATCAAGCGCGACAGCCATCAACTCTACTGACCTCAAGGGATCTGCTATGTGGTACTTCACCTGGATTTTGGGCCTCGGATTCGCCCTGCTGCTGGGCCTGTGCAACCTGCTCTGGCTGGAAGCGCGCTGGCAGGCGGACGAACGGGACGGCAACTGACGGTGGGGCTCGCGCCCCGCCACGGCCGGTGGCTGGCGTTCACTCGTCGCCATCGGCCCCTCTATCCCCCCTCTTTAAACGACACAAACGACACACTTTCAACCGACAACCAACCGACAGGTAATTGTGATGAAACAGAGATTGAAAGCGGTGGCGCTGGCCATCGGGTGCGCGCTCACCGTCGCCCCGGCCTGTGCCGAACCGGTACAACTGACGCCACTGGATAAAACCTTCACCCTGCAGGTGCTCGGCAGTGGCGGCCCCATCTCCGACGACCTGCGTGCCTCCTCCAGCGAGGTGATCTGGTGGAAGGGGAAATCCCGCATCCTGATCGATGCCGGTGGCGGCGTCTACCTGCGCTTCGGCCAGGCGGGGGCCAAGCTCGAAGAGGTCGATTTTATCGGCATCACCCACTTTCACACCGACCATGTGACCGACCTGCCCGCCCTGCTCAAGGGGGCCTACTTCTTCGAGCGCAGCGATCCGCTGGATCTGGCGGGGCCACAAGCCGGTTCGGCCTTCCCCAGCATGAGCGGCTACTTCGATGCCCTCTTCAACAAAGACAAGGGCGCTTATGCCTACCTGAGCGGTTTCAAGGATGGCACCGATGGCCTCTTCCCCATCACCTTGCACGATGTGCCCTACCAGAGCCCGCAGCCTCACACCGTCTATCAGCAGGATGGGCTGACCATCACCGCACTCGGCATTCCTCACGGTGACGTGCCCTGTCTGGCCTATCGCATCGAGAGCGCCGAGGGAACCATCGTTATCTCGGCGGATCAGAACGGCAGCAACCCGGCCTTTGTGCCGTTTGCCAAGGGGGCCGACATTCTGGTGATGCCGCTCGCCATCCACGAAGGGGCCGACTCTGTCTCCGCCTCGCTTCACGCCAAGCCGTCGGTGGTGGCCAAGATTGCCGCCGAGGTGAACCCCAAGCTGCTGGTGCTCAACCACTGGATGGGGGTTGGTCTCAATCACAAGAAAGAGGCGATGGCCATCGTCAAACAGCAGTTCCACGGCCAGATCGTGGCCGCCCGCGATCTCTCCAGCTACCCCGTTTCATCCGTCAAGGAGTCCGCCCATGAGTAACTCAAGCAGCAACAAAACCACCGGCAAACTGACCCTCTCCATCGCCATGACCAGCCTGATTGCCCTGACTCCGGGGCTGGCGCTGGCGGCCACCCCGAGCGATGCGCCGGTCAAGGCCGCCCCCAGCGAACAGCACGGCGGCAAGTGTGCGGCGGGCAAGTGCGGCACCGAGAAGCGCTTCGAGAAGCAGGCCCTCGACAGCGATCCGCAGGGGCGGCTGGTGCGCGCTCGCGATGGCAAGTGTGGCGTGGCGGGCGAGGGGATTGATGGCAATACATCCAGCCAGGGCAGCAAGATGACGGAGGGGGTATGCTGCCAATAAGCTCCCGCAGTCGGGGGATCGGGCTGCGTCAGGAGCATCTGGATGCGCTCTGCTCCGGCCCCGTCCGCCCCGGCATCGACTTTCTCGAGCTGGCGCCGGAGAACTGGATGGCCATAGGCGGCGTCAGGCGGGCGCAGTTGCATCGGCTGGCCGAGCGTTACCCGCTGGTGGCCCACGGCCTCAGCCTCTCTCTCGGCGATTGCCAGCCCCTCAATCGCACCCTGCTCAGCCAGATCCGCACCTTTCTGGACGAGTTCGGTATCGGGATCTACAGCGAGCACCTGAGCTTTTCCCGCGACCAGCAGGGGTATCTTTACGAGCTTTTACCGGTGCCGCGCCAGTGGGAGAACATCCCCTATCTGGCAGAGCGGATCGCGCAGGTGCAGGAGGCGCTGGCCCGCCCGCTGGTGCTGGAAAATATCTCCTACTACCACGGCTATGACCACGAGATGCCGGAGGAGGATTTTCTCGCCGAGCTGGTGGCGCGCAGCGGCTGCGAACTGTTGCTTGATATCAACAACGTCTTCGTCAACAGCCGCAACCACGGTTACTGCCCCAAGCGGATGATTGCCGGGCTGCCGGGCACTGCTATCCGTTACTTCCATATCGCCGGTCATCTGGAAGAGGCGGATGGCACCTTGCTGGATACCCATGGTCGTCCGGTCTGTGAGGAGGTGGTGGCGCTGGCCCGTTATACGGTGCAGACCCACGGCCTGCGTCCCTTGTTGCTGGAGAGGGATCACCATCTGCCACCGCTGGCAGAGCTGGAGGCCGAGCTGGCGCGGGTGCACGGCGCCTGTTGCGAGGCACTCGACCGTCAGGTGCAGGAGGTGCGCTATGGATAGACGGTTATCCCTGATCACTGCGCCTAAAACGGCACCGCAGCGGATGCAGCAGCAGACCGCCTGGCTGGCGAGCCGGGTGCGGCTGCCGCAGGATGGCATCGCCAGCCACTATGCCCGCAGCGTGCGCGCCAATGTGGAGTCGGTGCTGGAGAGCGCTTTTCCGCTCACCCACGCTCACTGGGCGCTGGTGGATAGATGGCAACTGGTGGAGGGCTTTGTTATTCAGCACGGCGCCGAGGCCCCCGAGTTTCACCATATCGCCACCGAGTTTGTCCGCTATGTGCAGCATCGCCACGGCGAGGGCTCTCTCAACTGGCCCAGGCAGCGGTTGGCGCTGCTGGAGTACGAGTGGGCCTGCCTCTGTGTCGAGATTGATGAAGGGGTAGTGCCGCAAGTTATATCGGGGGAGGAGGTGACGGCGGAGAGTTCGTTTGTGCTCAATCCCACCCTGCAACTGCTGGAGCTCCCCTTTGCCATTCGTCGCAGCGGGGTGGTGCCGACCCGGCAGGGCAACCACTTCTATGGCCTGTTTCGCAGCCCGGATCATCAGGTGGTGACCCAGCGCTTGCGCGAATGGGACGTGGCGCTGATCCAGCTGCTGCAACAGCAGCCGGGGATCACCCAAGCCGGGTTCCAACAACAGGTACAACAGGTTCGCAGCGACTTTGATCTGACCAGGTGGGCACGCCATTTTCACCGGCTGGGTCTGCTGACCTTGTCCGTTGGCGAGCGCCAGACCGGCACTCCCTTGCCCCCATTTAGCAAACACCAAGGAGAATTCCCATGAACAACACTCTTATCCAGTGGTACGAGCGGGCGGTGGCCCAGTGCAAGCGGCTCGATTTTCTGGCCCTGCTGGCCATTCGCCTCTATCTCATTCCGGTCATCTATGTGGGGGCCCACTCCAAGGTGATGGGCTTTGCCGGCACGGTCGCCTGGTTTGGGGCCCCGGTCTCGGAAGGGGGGCTCAACCTGCCGTTCCCGACCCTGCTCGCCTTTCTGGCGGCGGGCACCGAGGTACTGGGTTGCATCTGCATCGCCCTTGGCCTCTTTACCCGCATCATGGCCATTCCCACCATCTTCCTGATGAGCGTGGCGAGCGCCATGGTGCACTGGAAGCACGGCTGGGACGCCATCGCCACCGGCAGCATGGAGGCCACTGTGCGCCTCAACGGCTTTATCGAGTGGCTGGCGGCGAACTTCCCCGGTCGCTACAACTACATCACTGAGCTCGGGGATCCCGTGATGCTCAACAACGGGATGGAGTTTGCCGCTACCTACTTTGTGATGCTGCTGGTGCTGCTGGTTTACGGCGGGGGCCGCTACGTCAGCCTCGACTACTGGCTCAAGCGGGCGGTGACCGGCAAAGCAGGCGTGCAACAGGCGGCATAAGGCTTGCCCACGGATAACAAAAACCATAACGACAGAGCGTGAAAAACAGCGAGCGGCCGGGGCCGCTCGCTGTTTTTGTGCTGTGTGGGTGGGAGTGTCAGTTGTGTCAGCCGTTACTGGTAGCGGCCGACCGCGATGGGGGACTCCTGCTCAATCTGGCCAAGGCGCTCGGCCCACTGGGCGAGCCAGGTTTCCCGCTCTTCTTGCGAGACCCGCACCGGGGCATAACAGATATGGGGGCGCAGCACGTCAAAGCCGACAAATTGCAGGATCCCGCGCTGGATGGGGCGCAGCACTCCGTCGATATCTCCGTTGAAGCCGTCGGGCAGATAGGTCTCGGCAGGGCCGCCGGTGGTGAGGCTCAGCAACGCCCGCTTGCCGCGAAACTTGCCGCTCTCGTAGATATGGCCCTGACCATAGACCCGCCCCATGGCAAAGACCCGATCCACCCACCCCTTGAGGATGGCGGGCAGGCCAAACCACCAGAGCGGGAACTGGAAGATCAGCAGATCGGCCGCCTCCAGCTTTTGCATCTCTTGCTCCAGCTGCGGGGCAAAGCGGCCCTGCTCGGTGGCAGCCAGCTCTTCGAGTTGCAGCTTGAGAAAATCGGGATCGCTGGCGGCAGTGAAGTTGCGCCGATCCGAGACGGGATCAAAGCCCATGGCATAGAGATCGCTGGTCATCACTGTGTGGCCTGCCTGCTCCACCGCCCTGATGGCGTGGCAGAAGAGGGCACCGTTGAAGCTTTTCGGTTCGGGATGGGCATAGACAATAAGCACCTTCATAACAGACTCCGTGGAAAATGATGCGAGGGTGACAGGCTTGGTTGCTGAAACAGTTGAGGGCTTGAGGCTGTGTCACAGCATAGAAGCCTGCCGCACCGATTGCAGCAGGCGCCACGCCCTTGCGTGACGCCTGCTGGCGCAGCTTATGCCTGACAGGCAGCGAGCCGGAGGGCTTCGCGGCGCTCGCTGACATGGGTCAGCCCGTAGGCCAGCAGCACGATAAGGGCGCCGATCCAGGGGGTGTGCATCAGGCCGAGGTGTTCCACCACCAAGCCACCGACTACGGAACCCAGCGCAATGCCGACGTTGAAGGCGGCGATATTGAGGCCCGATGCCACATCCACCGCCTTGGGGGTGTGCAGCTCGGCCTGCTTCACCACCAGTACCTGCAGACCCGGCACGTTGCCGAAGGCAAAGGCGCCCCACACCAGCACGGTGAGCACGGCCAGCACCGGATGGGGTGCGGTGAAGGTGAGGGCCAGCAGCACCAGCGCCAGACCGGCAAACAGCAGTTTCAGTGCGGGCAATGGGCCCATCTTGTCGGCCAGCTTGCCGCCCCAGATATTGCCGACGGCAACCGATACCCCGTACACCAGCAGGATCAGGCTCACCGCACCGGCGCTAAAGCCGCTCACCTGCTGCAGGATGGGGGCGAGGAAGGTGAAGGCCGTGAAGGCGCCGCCATAACCAAGGGCGGTTTTGGCGTAGACCAGCAGCAGCGGCTTTTTGGTCAGTACCGAGAGTTGCTCGCGGATGGTCGAGGCTGCCCCCTTGGGCAGGTTGCTCGGGATCAGCAGCAGGCTACCCACCATGGCGACGAGGCCGAGCAGGCTCACTACCAGAAAGGTTTCACGCCAGCCAAAGACCTGACCAATCCAGGTGCCAAGCGGTACGCCGGTCACCAGCGCCACAGTAAGGCCGCTGAACATGATGGCGATGGCGCTCGCCGCCTTCTCTTTGGCCACAAGACCCGTGGCAATGGTGCTGCCCACCGAGAAGAAGACCCCGTGCGCCAATCCGGTCAGGATGCGGGCCACAATCAGGCTCTCGTAACCCGGGGCTTGCCAGGCCAGCAGGTTGCCGGCAGTAAAGAGTGCCATCAGTCCCACCAGCAGCCACTTGCGCGGCACCTTGCCGGTCAGCGCCGTGAGCACGGGGGCGCCGATGGCCACGCCAAGGGCATAGAGGCTGACCAGCAGGCCCGCCGAGGGGAGCGAGACATTGAGCTGCTGGGCTATGGTGGGGATAAGCCCCACGATCACAAATTCGGTGGTGCCTATCGCAAAGGCACTCAAGGTAAGGGCAAATAACGCCAGTGGCATAACAACTCCTTGGTTTGGGACTCCCGACGGGAGAATGGCGCCAGTATGCCGATGGGTTTTGTTGGCAAAAATGACGGTGACATCAAATTACTTTTGCCAAATCAGCAGCAATGGCGATGGGGGGGAGGGGGTTGTGCTGCCCGCTGCGTGAGCGCAACGCAGTGATCTGCCTCGCAGAACGGGATGAACGCTGCTCCTTTTCTGAGCTTGCTTAAGCTCCAGTACAAGCTGGCAGCCATAGGATTTTCCCTGTGAAACCCGTGTGTGTTGAACCCATGCGCGCCGGTGTTGTGATGGCCGTGCGCTTTCATCTACAGGCAATAGACAGGCAATACCCAGCTGACAGGTAACATGATGACATTGAATCGACTCTCCTCTCTTTTGCTGCTGTGCGGCGCCTTTGCGGTACAGGCTGGCCAGAGCGATCCCCTCTCTGCCTGGAATGACACGGCAGCCAAGCAGGCGATCACCCGCTGGGTAACCAATGCCACCGATCAGCAGCAGGCCACTTTTATTCCGCCAGAGAAGCGCCATGTGGTGTTTGACAATGACGGCACCCTCTGGCCTGAAGCGCCCATGACCTATCAGCTGCAGTTTGCGATGGACGAGATCAAGCGCCTGGCACCGGAACACCCGGAGTGGAAGGCCGACCCCATCGTCGCGGCAGTGCTGAACAACGACCTCAAGGCCGTGGCCAAATCGGGGGAGAAGGGGCTCGCCAAGCTGGTGGGACTGAGCCACAGCGGCATGACCACCACCGAGTTTGCCGAGCGGGTCACTCGCTGGGTCAACAGCAGCAAGGATCCCCGTTTTGGCTGCCACTACGATCAGCTCGGTTATCTGCCGATGAAGCAACTGTTGGGGTATCTGCGGGATAATGGCTTCCAGACCTGGATTGTCTCCGGCGGCGGCGTCGATTTTATGCGGGTGATGTCCGAGCAGATGTATGGCATCCCGCCCCAGCAGGTTATTGGCTCCTTTACCCTCGGCGAGTTTGCCCTGACCGGGGAGGGCAGCGAGATCCGCAAGACCATGAACGGCGCCTATTTCGATGACAGCAAGGCGAAACCGGCCGCCATTCACCTCTTTATGGGGCAGCGTCCGGTCGGCGCCTTTGGTAACAGCGATGGCGACGTGCCCATGCTGCAATACACCTCGACCAACCCGGATTACCACACTTTTGGTCTGCTGGTGCACCACACCGATGCCAAGCGCGAATACGCCTACGACAGCCATCCGCCAGCCAGCGGCAAGCTGATCGACGGGCTGGCGCAGGCAAAATCACGGGGCTGGGTGGTGGTTGATATGAAATCAGACTGGAATCAGGTGTTCGATCCTGCCCTTTGCCAGAACGCGCCCTGATTGCGGAGCTGCATCTGGCATCAATGTGGCGACTGGACGCTCAGCAAGCGCTGCAAAGCGTGAGGCAAGAAAAGAGACAGGGAGAGCATGATGCTCTCCCTGTTTCATCTGGCTTGCTGGCGAGCCAGCCTTTTTTCGCGTTAGCCTCACGCCTTTCGCGTCAGTCCCATGCGGGGGCAAAATCGGGATTGGCGCAGCGCTCGCCCCTATCCAGCGTGGCGATGGCGGCCATCTCCTCGCTGCTCAAGGTGATATCGAGAGCGGCCAGATTGGCAGCCTGATTCTCCCGCTTGGTGGAGCTCGGGATCACTGTCATGCCCTGCGCCAGCAGCCAGGCCAGCGACACCTGCGCCGCCGATACCCCGTGGCGCTGGCCAATCTCCATCAGCAGCGGCTCGCTCAGCACCTTGCCATAGGCGAGCGGCATATAGGCGGTGACGGCGATACCGTTAGCTTTGCAGAACTCGACCACCTTGCGGTTTTGCAGCAGGGGATGAACCTCGATCTGCTGGTGGGCGATGGCCCCAGGCCCCAAAATCTCGATAGCCTGTTTGAGCTGGGCCACGGTGAAGTTGGAGACCCCGATCTCCCGGGTCAGGCCCCGGGCCTTGGCCTCGGCCAGCTGCTCCAGATAGACCGCCATCGGCACCTCATCCTTGGGGGAGGGCCAGTGGATCAGCGCCAGATCCAGATAGTCAGTGCCCAGTTTTTCCAGGCTCACCTCAAGGCTCGGGATCAGCTTGCCCGGGCCAAACTCGCTGGTCCACACCTTGGTGGTCAGGTAGATCTCGTGGCGGGCAACAGTGCTGCGGGTCAGCACGGCGCCGACCTCGGCTTCGTTGTCATAGATCTGGGCGGTATCGATATGGCGATAGCCCAGCTCCAGACCGTTGGTCAGGGTGGCAAGCAGCGGCTCGCCCTTCAGGCGGAAGGTGCCCAGACCCATGGGTGGCATATTGATCATCTCGTTCCTCAATGGGGTGGTGGTTGGCCCTTGATGGGCTGAACAGAAACAGGCTCTAGGGCCAGTCAGGCGCCCAGTGGCTGATAGCGGCGAATGGTGCTGCTGGCAAACCAGGGCTCGGCCTTGGCGACAAACTCGGTAAAGTGGGGTTGGCCCTGATGGGCGGTGAGGGCCGCTTCGTTCTCCCACTCTTCGTAGAGCATCCAGCTGTAGGGATTGTCCAGATCCTGATGCAGCTGATAGCGCTGGCAGCCAGCCTCTTGCAAGGTGGCCGCAATCAGCGGCTCAAGGGCGGCGCGAAACTGGGGGGCGAACTCGGGTTTGGCTTCAAGCTGGGCAATCACAATCACGGGTGATGACATCTGAACCTCCTTGGCAAAAACGAAGGGTCAGTATGCCTGCCGTGACTTGCTGGAAACAGAGCGCTGGTCGCAAAACAGTATTGAGGGGAGAGCAGCAATAGCAGTAGTGAGAAATTTTTATGAATGATTGTCGGAATTTGTAGTCAACAACCCTGTTTCTGCATGAGTCACCAGCTCACCTTCGCGGTTTGTGCGTTCAATGGCAAACCACCTAAAACCCGCAAAGAGATATTTTTGGCCCGCATGGACGCTTTTATCCAGTGCTTATCTCACAGTGAGGGCACAACTGTTTGCTCATCTAGTGAATTGTTCGGTTATCTGTGGCAGTGAATGTTGTCCAAGTTATGGTCAATCACTACAAGGCTGCCATGATGGCCGGATGAAGCTTTTTTGCGATCACCATGCCAAGGAAAATGGAGGCAAATAGAGGGAGAGGATCCCAGCTTCGTCGATAGCTGCGCCAGTTGCCATTGTGGTGGCGGAAAAGCCTGTAGGCGAGAACCAAGAGGCCAATGGCGGTTTGGATGAGGCAGTTAATTGAAAAGCTGATAAAAAATTTAACGAAATCTGGCAAGGTGAGAGTCCGAGTCTGTGAAAGTGTGCTCTTCAGAGCCTGTATTGCACTCAGTTTCAATCGGCAGCAGGAGCTTTAACCTTCTTCTGCTGTGCCTTCACTGATGTGCTGGTGCTCCAACTGCTCCCATGGGGTCAATCCAAGCTGCCGGCGCTTGAGCCAGAGTCCAATTAAGGTGAAAAGACCAAATACGCCAGCGAACATGGCTGTGTTGAACAGGGCTGATAAAAGATCCATTCCCTCTGGATGCCAGACGAATGTCCACATAATCAGACCCCATAACGGCGCAATAGATAGGCCGGAACAGAGGAAATTGGTAAGCCAGCCCGCGTAATAAGGCGGCTTGACGGGGACGCCGAGTTTACGCAGCAATTTGAACAGCCACGGATTGTAGTGAAATTCCTTGAGGCCACTGTCAGCCAGTAGTTGATGGGCAATAGCCAGCCGTTCTTCAAACTCCATTAATTTATTCCCTTGATAGTCGGGCTTCATACGATTCCTCTTGATCGCATTCTACTGATTAAACAGGATGAGAGATAGTGATTCTCTCTGATTATTTCTCTTCGAAAAACAAGATCGTCTGTCTGAGCACGCTTGCCAATCCACAGCAGCTACGCCTATAAAGGCCCATAACTCTTGTCCGGATAACAGCAATGAAGACCCATTCTGATGAACTGACCCTGTTTGTGGCGGTGGTGGAGGCGGGCAGTTTTCGCCAGGCGGCGGAGAACCTCGGTATGGATAACTCGGTGGTGAGCCGTGGCATCAAGCGGCTGGAGGAGAAGCTCTCCACCGTGCTGCTCAATCGCACCACCCGACGGGTCAGTCTGACCGAGGAGGGGAGCTGGTTCTATCAGCGGGCGGTGAAGATCCTGACCGAGATGAGCGAGGCGGAGGGGCATCTGCTGATGCGCCGGGAACAACCCGAAGGGGTGTTGAGAGTCGATGCCGCTACCCCCTTTATTCTGCACCGGCTGGTGCCAATTATCGGCGAGTTTCGACGTCGCTATCCTGCCATCGAGCTGCAACTGCACAGCTCGGAGGGCTTTATCAATCTGATGGAGCGGCGGGTGGACATGGCTATCCGCATCGGCGAGCTGACCGACTCCTCCCTGCGCGCGCTGCCGCTGGGCCGTTCGCGGCTGCGGCTGCTGGCCTCTCCCGCTTATTTGAGCGAGCGCGGCACCCCGCGCCAACCGGCGGATCTGCTGAGCGGTCACGAGCTGCTCGGCTTTTTGCATCCCGATCACCTCAACCACTGGCCGCTGCTCAGTGCCGAGCAGGGGGATCGCTTTGCCATCACCCCCAGTCTGCGTGCCAGCAGCGGTGAAACCTTGCGTCAGCTGGCATTGGCGGGGCAGGGGATCGTCTGTCTGTCGGATTTTATGACCGGGCCGGATCGGGAGAGCGGCGCGCTGGTGGAGGTGCTGGCGCGCAGTAACAGTGGCGCCTCGCGCCCCATCAATGCGGTCTTCTACTCCGATGCCCAGCGGGATATCCGACTGCGGGTCTGGCTCGATTTTCTCAAAGAGCAACTGGGCAGCCATACCCTGTAGTTCAGGTTGGTTTGTGCGGTTTGTTTGAACGGTTCGTCGCTGCGGTTTGCTTGGCGAAGAACAAGCCGTGCCTTCGTTGCGGCCAATCAGCATTAGCCTGGTGGCAGATAAACAGACGGCCGACTTGAGGGTCGGCCGCCGGTTCGGGAAGGTGTGTGAGCTGAAGCGCAGTTAGCGTGGCAGTTTGCCCCATACTCGGCTGAGCAGGGCGCCGCCGATCACCGGCGGAATGGCCAGCAGCAGGGTCCACTGCCAGGAGAGGCCGCCGACGGTGGCGGTCAGTACGATGCAGGTGAGCACCACCAGTTGGGCCACCATCATCAGGAAGGTGCCTTCGCGGGGGGTCAGTGTCTCTTTTTGAGTGGCGACGTGGGCTACGGGCGCTTGATTGGTGGTCGGTTTCATGGCGATATCCCTCTGTTGAGTCTGATATCACTAAGCAATGGCCGTTCCACATTTTTTCATGTTAATTATCAATGTCTTGTGAGTTTTGTTGTCATTCCCGTTTCGAGAGCGCAGGCAAAATGATTTGCAAAATGAAAACGCCACCCTGCGGTGGCGTCTTGGTTATTGAGAGGGAGAGGGGGAAGCGCCGGGCCTAGCCAATCCGGTATTGGCGGATCTGCTCGTCGATGGCCTTGGCCAGTTCGAACAGTTCGCGGCTGGCGGCATTGCTCTCCTGTGCGTGTTCCCGCTGGTGTTCGGCCACCATGGCCAGCTCGTCGAGCGCCGTTCTGGCTTGCCCCATCTGTTGATTCTGCGCCTGCGCCAGCGCGCTGATTTCGTTGATCTCGAGGGCGGTCTGGTTGATCTGGCTGGTGGCATCAACCAGCACTTCTCTGGCCTGATTCATCCGGTTGTATCCCTCTTCGCTCAGGTTGCGTGAGTCTGCCATCGAGCTGCTGGCCTGCCGCGTTCCCTCCTGCAGGCGCAAGATAAGATCCTGCACATCCTTGGTGGCGGTCTGGGTACGCACCGCCAGTTGGCGTACCTCGTCGGCCACCACCGCAAAGCCCCGTCCCATATCCCCCGCACGGGCCGCTTCGATGGCCGCATTTAGGGCCAGCAGGTTGGTCTGGTTCGAGACATCGCGGATGAGGTTCATGATCTGGGTGATGTTGTTGCTGTCTTTCACCACTTCATCGAGCAGGGCCGAGGAGCTGCCGATGCTGCTGCGCAAGGTGTCGAGTTGCGCGGCGCTCTGGGTCACATCCTGCTCGATGCTGAGCATATGGTTGGCGATGCGTTGGGTTACGTCGTTGACCCCTTCAGAGCGGCTGGCGATCTGCTCGGCGTTGTCACCGATGGTGGTGACCACAGTGGTCAGCTCCTGAATGCTCTGGGCCTGCTGGCACGCTTCTCCTGCCAGTGCCTGGGCCTGTTGCATGGATTGGGACGACTGCGCGGAGAGGGCGCTGCCTGACTGCTGGAAGCGGGAGAAGCTCTGGTTCAGGCTCTGGATCAGCTGATTGAAACTATGGGCCATCATGCCCAGCTCCGACTCGTCAGAGAAGTCGAGGCGGGTCGCCAGATCCCGATCGGCGGTGATGTGGTGCATGCCATCGGCAGCCTGACGAATGGGGCGACTGATGGAGTGAGCCAGCCAGGCGGAGGCCAGCATGGCGATCCCGCCGATGGCGAGCGACACCATGATGATGAGCTGGCGGGATTCCTGCAGTCCCTCTTCCAGCTCGGCGCTGTTGATCTCGCCAATCAGCAGCCGGTTGAGGGTGGGGATGTAACGCACCGCGATGAGGTAGGTTTGCCCCTCCAGTGTTAGCGCCTCTACGGCCACCTGTTCCCGGGCATTGGGAATAAGCCGTTTGACGGTATCGAGGAAGGATTGCTGGTGGTGGGCGGCCCCCTCCACCTCCTGCTCGGGGTGGATCTCGATATTGCCCTCCATGTCGGCCAGATAGACCTGACCACTCTTGCCGATCCGGTAGCCGCTGATGAGCTTGCTCAGGGCGCTCATGTCAATGGATGTGCCTGCCACCGCCAGAGTCTTGCCCTCGTGGGTGACGGCGGTGTTGATATAGAGGGAGGCTCGCTTGTCAAAATCCGAGATGTCGAGGTTCAGCTCATAGGGTTTGCTGCGTTTGAGAAAGCCGAAAAACCACCCATCTTTCGGGTTTGATTCGCTCAGCGATTTCTGGGCGGTGGGGCCGCCGCTGAAGTTGATCAGGGTGTTGCTCTGGCGGGGTGCGATAAAGACGTTGCCGCCGATCCGCCGTTGCAGATCCTGAAAGTAACGCTCCATGGCGGGCCACTCTTGCTCTGGCATGCCAGCGGTCAGCCAGTCGATGACAAAACGGTTGCTGGCCAGCGCCTGCGCCTCGGTCAGGTGCTGGATAAGCTGGGCTGTCAGCTGGTTGGCAATGCGATCCACGCTGCTTGGCAGCTCGTAGCGTTCGACCCGCTGCTGGGCCTGACTGTGGGATATCTGCTCGAGGATCAAGGTGATGCAGCTGATGGCGATGGCCATCAGTATCGCCACGCCAGCGAGGATCCGGGTGCGGATCCCGAGCCCTGACCAGAGTGAGTGCAGTGTAAAACGGTGTATCGCCCTCTCCATATCGCTCTCCTCATAAATAAGGTCGCATATGCGACCCAGATGATGATTATAGATAGAGAACTCAATTGCGTTGTGATGGATGGTGACAACAGAGGGCGGCAGAAAAAGGGAGGGAGCAATGAGCGGGGAAGGGGGTAGAAAGCGGCAAGGGAAAGCATAAAAAGAGAGGCCGACATTGCGGTCGGCCTCTCTGGTGTTTATCTCAACGGAATGTCGGGTGCCCGATCAATCCTCTTCAGCCCAACGGCGTGAACGCTCAACCGCTTTTTGCCAGCCGCTGTAACGTTTGGCGCGATCGTCTCTGTCCATTTGCGGGATGAACTCGCGGTCCACGCTGAATTTGTCTTCCAGCTCGTCCGAGCTCTTCCAGAAGCCGACTGCCAGACCCGCCAGGAAGGCGGCGCCCATGGCGGTAGTCTCGATGCGGGTCGGACGTACCACCGGGGTGTGCATCATGTCAGCCTGGAACTGCATCAGGAAGTCGTTGGCTACGGCGCCGCCGTCTACCTTGAGGGCTGCCAGCTTGATGCCGGAGTCCTGCTGCATCGCATCCAGCACATCGCGGCTCTGATAGGCGATGGATTCCAGCGCAGCACGGATGATGTGGTTGCGGTTGGCACCACGGGTCAGACCGACCATGGTGCCGCGAGCATACGGATCCCAGTAGGGGGCGCCCAGACCGACGAAGGCCGGTACCAGATAGACACCGTTGGTGTCACCCACCTTGGAGGCGAAGTAGTCGGTATCGCGGGCATCGTGGATGATCTTCAGCTCGTCACGCAGCCACTGGATGGTGGCGCCACCCATAAACACCGCACCTTCCAGCGCGTAGTTCACTTCCCCTTTCGGGCCGATGGCAACGGTAGTCAGCAGGCCGTTGCTGGAGCGAACCGGCTCGGTGCCGGTGTTCATCAGCATGAAGCAGCCGGTGCCGTAGGTGTTCTTGGCCATCCCTTTTTCAAAGCAGAGCTGGCCGAACAGGGCAGATTGCTGGTCACCGGCGATACCGGCGATGGGGATGCGGGAGCCGCCGCCACGGGTGGTGTAGCCGTACACTTCGGAAGAGGGTTTCACTTCCGGCAGCATGGACATGGGGATGCCCAGCTCGTCCAGCATCTTCTCGTCCCACTTCAGCTCGCGGATGTTGTAGAGCATGGTACGGGAGGCGTTGGTCGGGTCGGTGACGTGCACTTCGCCATTGGTCATCTTCCAGACCAGCCAGGTATCGATGGTGCCGAACAGCAGCTCGCCGTTCATCGCCTTCTCGCGGGCACCTTCCACGTTGTCGAGGATCCACTTCACCTTGGTACCGGAGAAGTAGGCATCCAGCACCAGACCGGTGTTCTCACGAACGTACTCTTCCAGACCGCGCGCTTTGAGCTCTTCACAGATGGCGGCGGTGCGGCGGCACTGCCAGACGATGGCGTTGTAGATGGGCTTGCCGGTGGCCTTTTCCCATACCACTGTGGTTTCACGCTGGTTGGTGATACCGATGGCGGCGATCTCTTCGCTGCGCAGGCCGGTCTTGGCCAGCACTTCGGTAAAGACGGAGGATTGGGTCGCCCAGATCTCCATCGGGTCGTGCTCTACCCAGCCCGCTTTCGGGTAGTGCTGGGTGAATTCGCGCTGGGAGGTACCGACAATGTTGGCATCCTGATCAAACACGATGGCGCGGGAAGAGGTGGTTCCCTGGTCCAGAGCGACGACATATTTCTTTTCAGCAGACATGATGTTCTCCACGTTTCTATTTTCCACGTTTTTATACGTTGGAGGGGCCGCTCTTATGCGGCAGCCTCTTCTTTGGCGGTTTGGGTCGCTTGCTCGGTGGTGACGACACGGTTGCCCGGGACGCAGGGAGCCAGCACTTTGACATATAGAGCGGTACCAATCTGGGCGCCAACGATGGGGCCAAGGATCGGAACCCAGAAGTAGGGGTTGTCACGACCACCGGTCAGGGCAACATCACCCCAGCCAGCAAAGAACGCGAACAGTTTCGGACCAAAGTCACGGGCTGGGTTCATGGCAAAACCGGTTAACGGGCCAAGGGAGGCGCCGATCACCGCGATCAGGATACCGATCAGCAGAGCGGCCGCGAAACCTTTGGGGGCGCCGTTGTTGTTGTCACCCAGCGCCATGATGCCCAGCATCAGGACGGCGGTGATCACCAGCTCGACGGCAAAAGCTTGCATATTGGTCAGCAGGGCATTGGGGTAGGTGGAGAAGATCCCGGCGGTGCCGAGGCTCTCGACGCTGCCGCGCACCACGTTATGGGTCACTTCCCACTGGGTGAAAAGGTTACCATAAAGGAAGTAGACAAGGGCCGCGAAGCAGAAGGCACCGGCTATCTGGGCGATGATGTAGGGCACTACCTTGCGCTTGTCGAACCCGCAGAAGGTCATCAGCGCCAGGGTTACAGCCGGGTTCAAGTGGGCACCTGAAATGCCGCCGGTCACATAGATGGCGATGGCCACACCCAGACCCCAAGTAATGGAGATTTCCCACTGCCCGAAGTTGGCGCCTGCCAGCACCAGTGCCGCCACACATCCGACGCCGAAAAATATCAGCAGGCCGGTTCCGATAAACTCGGCGATGCACTCGCCAAGCAGGGTATTGGGTCTTTGTATGCTCATACTTTTGTTCCTTATATCCACCCGTAGAGGTTTGATGTTCCGTTTTATCTTTTTGTGTCTATCCGTTGCTGCCGAAAACGTTTCCTTGTTGTTTTTGCGTCTTGCGCAAACGTTATGCTCGTTTGCGCTCGTTATCGGTCGTGACAGAAAATAACCCTTCCCAATAATTTCACCATCCCCCCTCCATAGGAAATGTGGACAAGATCCCACTCATTGCTAAGAAAATGTGACGTAAAGCATCTTGATCATCGCCATTTACCACTTATGGGGTAGCTCGCAACCCTTGCCACACAAGGGCTGGCGCTTGCTGAGCGATTTCTCATTTGGAGCTTTTGTTTGTAATAAAACTGCAATATTTGAGCATGCATCACAGATTAAATGAGCGCATATGAGCACAATAGGCTCGCTTACGAATTGGTGGACTCACATGATTCGTTGGAATGGTCAGGGCATCCTCAACCGCCCATAACAACAATAAGGAAGCAGAACATGCTTAGTCTCTTCAGGCCTGCGGCGCACATCGACAGGCTCCCGGCTGACAAGGTCGACCCCTTCTACAAACGCATGCGTTGGCAGGTGTTTTTCGGGATCTTCTTCGGTTACGCCGGCTACTATCTGGTACGGAAAAACTTCAGTCTGGCGATGCCCTATCTGATCGAGCAGGGCTTCTCCCGTGGTGATCTCGGTTTCGCGCTCTCCGGGGTCTCCATCGCTTACGGTTTGTCCAAGTTCCTGATGGGGAACGTCTCCGACCGTTCCAACGCTCGTTACTTCCTCTCCGCCGGTCTGCTGCTCTCGGCTGCCATCATGTTCATGATGGGTACCATGCACTGGGCTACCTCCAGCATTGCCATCATGTTTGTGCTGTTGTTCCTGAACGGTTGGGCACAGGGCATGGGCTGGCCGCCCTGCGGTCGCACCATGGTGCACTGGTGGTCACAGAAAGAGCGCGGCGAAGTGGTTGCGGTCTGGAACGTGGCCCACAACGTGGGTGGCGGCATGATTGGCCCGCTGTTTATCCTCGGGATGGGCTGGTTCAACGACTGGCGCAGCGCCTTTTATGTGCCTGCGGCAGCGGCGGCCGCCATCGCGGTGATCGCCTTCTTCGTGATGCGTGATACCCCGCAATCGGTCGGTCTGCCTCCTATCGAGGAGTACAAGAACGACTATCCGAAGGATTACAACGAGAGCCACGAGCAGGAGTTTTCCGCCAAGGAGATCTTCGTCAAGTACGTGCTGCACAACAAACTGCTGTGGTACATCGCGATCGCCAACGCTTTCGTTTACCTCATTCGTTACGGTGTGCTGGACTGGGCGCCAACCTACCTGAAAGAGGCCAAGCACTTCACCGTCGACAACTCCTCCTGGGCTTACTTCCTTTACGAGTGGGCCGGTATTCCGGGCACCCTGCTGTGTGGCTGGATCTCTGACAAGATGTTCCAGGGCCGCCGCGCCCCGGCCGGTATCCTGTTCATGGTGCTGGTGACCCTGGCTGTGCTGGTTTACTGGTTCAACCCGGCCGGCAACCCGACCATCGACATGATGGCGCTGGTGGCTATCGGCTTCCTGATCTACGGCCCTGTCATGCTGATCGGCCTCTATGCTCTTGAGCTGGCACCGAAGAAAGCAGCCGGTACTGCGGCAGGTTTCACCGGTCTGTTCGGTTATCTGGGCGGCGCCGTGGCAGCCAACGCCATGCTGGGTTATACCGTTGACCACTTCGGTTGGGATGGCGGCTTCATGGTGCTGACCGTCTCCTGCGTGCTCTCCATCATCCTGCTGGCGATGACCCTCAAGCATGAGAACATTGCTGTTGCGGCCAAGAAAGCGGCTGCCCATAAGGCATAAAACGTGATCCTCAGCTTATTGATCCCAAAGGGGATCAGGTAAACTGCCAAAAGGCCCCGCATCTGCCGGGGCCTTTTTTTGTCTCATCATCGGAGTGTAAGCGTGAAGCAAACCCAACGACATCTGGAGATCCTGGACGTCCTGACGCGGCAGGGATTTGTCTCGACCGACGATCTGGTGACCCACTTTGACGTCAGCCCCCAGACCATTCGCCGGGATCTGAACGATCTCGCCGAACAGAACAAGATCCGGCGCCATCATGGCGGTGCCTCCCTGCATTCGAGTACCGTCAATACCGCCTACAGCGCCCGTAAAGTGATGCAACTCAAGGAGAAAGAGCGCATCGCCCGCGAGGTTGCGGCCAATATTCCCGACGGCTCATCGCTCTTTATCGACATAGGTACCACCACCGAGGCGATTGCCCGAGCCCTGCTCGATCACCGCGAGCTGCGCATCGTCACCAACAACCTCAACGTGGCCAGCATTTTGACGGCGAAGGATGACTTCACCGTCATCATTGCCGGTGGCGAGATCCGCAACCGCGATGGCGGCATCGTCGGGGAGGCGACCCGCGACTTTATCGGTCAGTTTCGCATGGACTATGGCGTCATCGGGATTTCGGGGATCGACAACGACGGCTCCCTGCTCGATTTCGACTATCACGAGGTGAAGATTGCCCAGGCCATCATCGCTCACTCCCGTCAGGTGTTCCTGGCCGCCGACCACACCAAGTTCGGTCGCAACGCCATGGTCAATCTGGGCAATCTCAGCCAGATCCACGCCCTCTTTACCGATCAGGAGCCACCGGAAAAGCTGGCGCGATTGATGGCGCAACACCAGATCGCCTGCCACATCTGCTGACGGCGAAACACGCCAAGGCTGTGCCGGTCGCCCGTCAGGGCGGCCTCCTTTCTTTTTTTGTCTCCCATCCCTGTACTCATATCACCCCTTTATAGGTATTGCCAAAACCACTATTCAATCTGGTTTTTTGGCTATTAACACGCCGATGTTGGCCCGACGCCATTTGCTCCGCTGACCTGTCCCCTTTGCCACCTCTGGCGGGCTGTGGCGATCACACTTTCATCATAAAATGTTCGTTTGTTGTATTTTCATGTTCTAAAATGAGCGAAATCAAACATTGCTGTTATGGCAATCATAAAAATGAAAGTAGGTGAACATGAGCGAACATTATGATCTGGTCGTCGTCGGTGGCGGCATCAACGGGGTCGGCATCGCAGCCGATGCGGCAGGACGGGGTCTGAAGGTTGCCCTGTTTGAGGCGCAAGATCTCGCCTCTGCCACCTCCTCCAACTCCAGCAAGCTGATCCACGGCGGTTTGCGCTATCTCGAGCATTACGAATTCCGGCTGGTGAAAGAGGCGTTGGCGGAGCGGGAGGTGCTGCTCGGTATGGCGCCCCACATCGCCCGTCCCATGCGTTTTCGCCTGCCGCACCGTCCACACCTGCGTCCGGCCTGGATGATCCGCGCCGGTCTGTTCCTCTATGACAATCTGGCCAAGCGCGACAAGCTCAAGGGGAGCTGTGGCGTGCGCTTCCTGCCGCAAGATGGCTTGACCGCAGGGATCAATAAGGGGTTTGAATACTCGGACGCCTGGGTCGACGACGCCCGGCTGGTGGTACTCAACGCCATGATGGCCCGTGACAAGGGGGCCGATGTGCAGACCCGCACTCACTGCATCAAGGCGGTGCGCGGTTCCAAACACTGGACGCTCACTTTGGAGCGGGAAGGGGGCGAGCAGTTCACCGTCACCTGCCGTGGTCTGGTCAATGCGGCGGGCCCCTGGGTCAAGACCTTCTATGACGAGAGCCTGCACGAGAAATCCCCCCGCGGCATTCGCCTTATTAAAGGCAGCCACATGATAGTGCCGCGCATCCACGAGCGCGAAGAGGCTTATATCCTGCAAAACGAGGACAACCGCATTGTCTTCGTCATCCCCTATCAGCAGGATTACTCCCTCATCGGCACCACGGATGTGGAGCATCACGGCAGCCCGCGGGAAGCGAAGATCAGCGAAGCCGAAATTACCTACCTGTGCAAGGTGGTCAACGCCCACTTCACTCGCCAAATTGCGCCGCAAGATGTGATCTGGACTTACGCCGGGGTGCGCCCGCTCTGTGACGACGAGTCAGATTCACCGCAGGCGGTGACCCGCGACTACACCCTCGAGCTCTCTGGCGAGTCTGACGGTGCGCCGCTCTTGTCGGTGTTTGGCGGCAAGCTCACCACCTATCGGAAGCTGGCGCAGGCCGCCTGCAACAAGCTCAAGCCCTGGTTCAGCCAGATGGGGGATGACTGGACGGCGACCAGCCGTCTACCCGGCGGCGAGTTTGACTGCTCGGTGCGCGAGCTGGCCCGCGCCTTTGCGCTGGAGTTTGACTGGCTCGATGATCGCAGCGCCCTGCGTATTGCCGAGGCCTATGGCGCCCATGCCCGTCTCTGGCTGAAAGAGGAGCGCGGCATTCACTTCGGTGGCGGCCTCTACGAGTCGGAGGTGCGTTATCTCATCGAGCGGGAGTGGGCCTGTTCACTGGACGATATCCTCTGGCGCCGCAGCAAGCTGGGGCTGCGCCTGAACGACTCAGAGCAGCAGATGCTGCAGATCTGGCTCGACCAATACCATCAGGCTCTGCGCAAGGCGAGCTGATGAGTGACGGTGGGCAGTGCGCTGCTGCCCACCGTTTTCCACCGTAAATATGAAACAAACCTCTGATAGAACAATTACCTACACACAATAATAAAGAGCATCACATATGAAAAAACTCGCCGTTTCCCTCATCGCCTTGAGCCTTGGGGCATCCCTCTCATTACCCGTGTTGGCTGCCGATGAAGGCAAGGTGGTGATCGCCCACCGTGGCGCTTCCGGCTACCTGCCCGAGCATACCCTGGAGTCCAAGGCGCTGGCCTATGGCATGGGGGCTGACTATCTGGAGCAGGATCTGGTGATGACCAAGGATGACCAGCTGGTGGTGATGCACGATCACTTCCTCGATGGCATCACCGATGTGGCGGCGCGCTTCCCTGGCCGTGCCCGTCCGGACGGTCGTTACTATGTGGTGGATTTTACCCTGGATGAGGTGCGTTCCCTGCGTATGACCGAGCCGTTCCAGCTGGTGGATGGCAAGCAGGTGCCGGTTTATCCGGCCCGCTTCCCGCTCTGGAAGTCAGACTTCAAGATCCATACCTTCCAGGAGGAGATCGAGATGATCCAGGGGCTCAACAAGAGCACCGGCAAGAACATCGGCATCTATCCGGAGATCAAAGCACCCTGGCTGTTCCGTCACGAAGGCAAGGATATCTCCAAGGCGGTGCTGAAGGTGCTCAAGGAGTACGGCTACACCGGGAAGGATGACAAGGTCTATCTGCAGTGCTTCGATGCCGATGAACTCAAGCGCATCAACAGCGAGCTGATGCCCGCCATGGGTATGGATCTGAAACTGGTGCAGCTGATGGCCGAGACCGACTGGAACGAGACCATGGTCTACGACGCCAAGGGTAAGGCGACCCCCTACAACTATGACTGGATGTTCAAGCCGGGAGCGATGAAAACCATCGCCAGCTATGCCGAAGGGATTGGCCCGTGGAAACCGATGATCGTCACCGAGCCGGGCACTTTGGGCAAACCGGTCTTCACCGGCATGGTAAAAGAAGCCCATGCGGCAGGTCTCAAGGTGCATCCTTATACCTTCCGTCAGGATGAGGGGCAGATCCCGGCCTATGCCAAGGACTTTACCGATCTCCTTAACATCTTCCTCTATCAAGCCGATGTGGATGGTGTGTTCAGCGACTTCCCCGACAAGGCGGTGGCCGTCATCAAGGCCCATCAAGAGGCGGCCAAATAGCACTCTGGCGCCATTTGAATGCAACGCGAGGCCAATTGGCCTCGCTTTTTGTTTCAGGTTCCCGCAACGGGAGTGTGCGCCCTGTCAGAAAATAGCCAGATCACGTCATGGTGTGCCGGATCTGCATCATTTTACGCAGTTTTTACGTAGCAGATCGCTGGCATGAAATCGGCAGAGCGGTTAGTCTAGCGGCGTTGAACCAACCCCATGAGGTACAGATGAAAACCGTATTGCGTTTTAGCCTGCTGGGCGCCTTGTTGCTGGGTGGCCATGCCTTCGCCGCCGAGCCGAAAAAATTTGATATCAGCATGTTCCCAGCCGCTGACGTGAATCAGGAACGTGTGGTGATCCGCCTGCCTGAAGTCGAGAAAGAAGCCGACATGATGGTCGAGCTGCAGGTCGGCAAAAAGATGATGGTTGATTGCAACGTACCGCGTTTTGCAGGCAACCTGGAACAGCACAGCGTCAAAGGTTGGGGCTACAACTACCTGAAACTGGGCAAGGTTTCCGACCCCATCAGCACCCTGATGATGTGCCCGGATAACCAGCAGAAAGAGACCTTCGTCCAGATCTACGGTCAGGGCTTCTTCGTGAACTACAACTCAAAACTGCCGTTCGTGATCTACGTGCCGCAGGAGTATGAAGTGCGCTACCGTCTGTGGCGTGCCGACAACCTGGCCCAACCGGCCATGATTGAGTAAGCATGTTTGAACCAAAGGTTCAGCTGGTTCACCTGATGTGATAAATAAAGCGCCGTATGGCGCTTTATTTTTGCCTGCACAGTCCAAAAAGTGACGTGCAAATTGGCTGCACGTTTACATAAGTTTATTATTTATCAACGTTTTTTGTGTGTTATGCCACAAAATCGGCGTCAGCGATGGGGCAAAGTGACATCGATAAAAGATATTTATTAACATAGTGAGAAAATTGATTTTGCACTCGGCGATGGCCTGATGATACTTGCCCGCAAAGGTCAAACTAACCAGAAAAAAGAGCACTATGAGCTTCGAATCAGACAAGCGTTTCAACGACTTCAAACATTTTCCCCGTGGCCTGCGTCGCAGTGGCGAATTCACTGTGGCCGAAGCGGACAGTCTGGAAAAGTATGGTACCGCCATGCTGGCACTCTACCAGGGCAACCTTGCACCCCGTGACGATGTCGAGTCCGCCTTCGTCGAACAGGTCAAATCCGGCGAAGCCGGTGCCAACCCCCATGCCAAGGTGTGGTTCAAGTACCTCAAGGTGATCGGTCCCAAGCGCGTTCATCGCCTCTGCACCGTCGTTGGCGGCGCCAGCGAAGAGAGCAGCGGTGGCGGCAGCTTTGATGTCGGTGGTGGCAGCGGCGGTGGCAGTGACGAGTCCATCGATTAATGGATACCGAGCTGCTTCGGACCTTTATCGAGGTGAGCAAGACCCGGCACTTTGGCCGGGCTGCTGAAAATCTCTACCTGACCCAGTCGGCGGTGAGTTTCCGGATCCGCCAGCTAGAGCAGCAACTGGGTGTCAGTCTGTTTGCCCGTCATCGCAACAACATCCGCCTGACCGCCTCCGGTGAGCGTCTGCTGCCCTACGCAGACGCCATCTTGCACACCCTTGGTCGCGCCAAGCAGGATGTGGCGCTCTCGCCGGGATTCAGCCAGCAGTTGGCTATCGGCGCGCCCGCGGTGTTCTGGGAGCTCGATTTCAACGACTGGCTCAATCACATCTATGCGCTGGCGCCCGGTTTGGCGGTGCGGCTGGAAACAGCCTCCCGCGAGCATCTCTGCCGCCAGTTGCTGGAGCGCTCCCTCGATCTGGCCCTGCTCTCCGAGCCCACCAAGATCGACGAGATTGCCCTGCATCCCATCGGTGAGCTGGTGTTCGAGCTGGTGAGCCGGGATCCGGCCGCCAATGCCGACAACCTGATG
Source organism: Aeromonas sp. R1-2 (assembly GCF_040908505.1). Lineage (NCBI taxonomy): Bacteria > Pseudomonadati > Pseudomonadota > Gammaproteobacteria > Aeromonadales > Aeromonadaceae > Aeromonas > Aeromonas sp. R1-2. The sequence continues at coordinate 53,989 of NZ_JBFODU010000024.1, forward strand.
CAGATGCCGCACATCCACCTCGACTGGGGCACCAGCTTCGAGCCGCAACCCAGCCGTTTGCAGAGCCTGCAAAAGACCCCGGTGCTGCACTCCAGCTCCGCCAGCATGGCGTTGCAGTTCGTGCTGGCCAACGGTGGTGCTGCCTACCTGCCACGGCGGATGGTCAGCCCCTTCCTCGAGAAGGGGGCGCTCCATCTGGTGGAGGGGGGCCAGCCGCTGAGCCGTCCGCTCTATCTCGCCTATCTGGAGAAATCCGATCGCCGGGAGCTGATCGATCAGCTGTTGACCCTGCCACTGGGTTGGCACGACGCCGAACTGCGCCTCAACGTCGAATAAGCGTCGAGTGTTATCCAAGAAAGAGCCCACCCCACGGTGGGCTCTTCTGTTTGGGGAAAATTGCAGGGAGCGAAGTCACGTAATTGGCGCGGGAGGCTTGGCGTCATCGGCCTGTAACGGTACCTTTTCAGGCTGTTTATCCGATTGAGCACTGACAGGGATGGATTGTAATTGATCGACTTTAGTCACCCCGAATGGCGGGCACTGGCGCAGCAGTTGCTGAGCCACTCACCTGTGGTGATCCGTGGCCGCCAGTGGCAACCGCTGGTGGGCCTGCTCAAGGATAACCAGCTGCTGCTCGCCCATGGCAGCCACAGCTATGAGCTCACCCCGGCCGGACGGCGCTATCTCACCCGCGAGCTGATGCTGGCCGAGATCGCCACCGCGCCCCCCGAGCCCGAGGAGTGGTTGCATGCTCAGGGCTGGCAATTGGGGGAGCAGGTCAACGAGCGAGTGTTGGCGGCGCTCTATCGCAAGAGCGAGGTGAACTTCACCCCCAACGAGCAGATCGATTTCGAGGACAAGGGGATCCGGCTCTGTGCCGATCAGCTGTTGCGCTTGCGCGCAGCCCAGCCGTTCAGCCTCTTTTTCAGCGGCGGCACCCTGATCGACGCAGCCCCCTGGTTGCAGGCGCTGGGGGAGGTGGCCCTACCCGAGCGCACCCTGGCGGGTCTTGGCAAGATCCTGTGGGGGGAGGGGAGTATCGAGCGGGTGATCACCACAGATAGCGTCGGCGCCTTTGCTGAGTTGCCCCTTGATGCTGGCACCTTGCTGGTGTGGGCTCCCCCATCGGCTCCTCTCGCCTTGCAGCAGGTGGTGGCCGCCTTGCCCCCCAATGTGCTGTGGAGTCATCTCACCGCCCTTGACCCTGCCGGGGTGGATCGGCTGCAGGCGCTGGCCCAGCGCTTGGGTCGTCCGGCCAGCTGGTGGCTGCCCCGTGATCTGGCTCCCATCCTGAGCGCGTATGCCCAACCTTTGACTGAGGCCCGGCCCTGGGAACCGAGCCGGATCCCCAAGTCATTGTTAGCAGTTTGTAGCGGTTTGGTTGAGTCCAATGGTGGCTTGTCGGCCGAGGTGTGTGCGCTGGCGCCAGCGTGGCATGCCGTTGGTTGAAATTGGCCTGAAAGCGAGCCAAAAAGCGGTTTTCCCCCATTGAACGCGGTGATATAAAGAGTTAACGAAGCGCTCGCCAGATGAGCGCTTTTGTTTATCAAGCCGCTTTGCCACCCAACGAACTCAACGGAATACAGGGAATACCATGTTTGAAAAGGTTGTTGCCGCCCCAGCGGATCCGATCCTGGGCCTGACCGAAGCCTTCCGCGCTGACTCTCGCAGCCACAAGATCAATCTGGGCGTAGGGATCTACAAGGACGAGTCCGGTGCTACCCCCATTCTTCACTGCGTCAAGAAAGCCGAGCAGAAGCTGCTGACTGACGAGAAGACCAAGAACTACCTCGGTATTGAAGGCAATATCGAATATGGCCGCATCGTACAGCAACTGCTGTTCGGGCAGCATTCTGCGCTGGTTGCCAGCGGCCGCGCCAAGACCGCCCAAGCGCCGGGCGGTACCGGTGCCCTGCGTATCGCGGCCGAATTCGTGGTGCGCAACGGTCTGGCCAAGACCATCTGGATCTCCGATCCCACCTGGGCCAACCACGTCAGCGTGTTCCAGGCCGCCGGTCTGACCGTCAAGTGGTACAAGTACTACGACGCCGCCACCAAGGGGCTCGACTTTGCTGCCATGCAGGCCTCGCTGGCCGAAGTGCAGCCGGGTGAGCTGGTGCTGCTGCACGGCTGCTGCCACAACCCGACCGGTATCGACCCCACTAGTGATCAGTGGCGCGCGCTGGCCAAGCAGAGTGCTGCTGCCGGCTGGTTGCCGCTGTTTGACTTCGCCTATCAGGGTTTTGCCCGTGGTATCGAAGAGGATGCCGAAGGCCTGCGAATCTTCGCCGAGTGCCATGACGAGCTGCTGGTGGCGAGCTCTTTCTCCAAGAACTTCGGCCTCTACAACGAGCGGGTCGGCGCCTTCACGCTGGTGAGCGCGACCAAAGAGATCGCCGATGTGGCCTTCACTCAGGTCAAGACCGTCATTCGTGCCAACTACTCCAACCCGCCGTCACACGGCGCCGCTGTGGTCACCGCCGTGGTGAGCGATCCGGCTCTCTATGCCGAGTGGGTCGAAGAAGTGGCTGCCATGCGGGTGCGTATTCGCGAGATGCGCGAGCTGCTGGTCGAGAAGCTGGCTGCCCTCGGCGTGAGCCAGGATTTCAGCTTTATCCGCGAGCAGAACGGCATGTTCTCCTTCTCCGGTCTCACCAAGGATCAGGTGGAGCGCCTCAAGAGCGAATTTGCCATCTACATCGTCGGCTCAGGCCGGATCAGCGTCGCCGGTATTACCCGCGCCAATATCGATCCCCTGTGCGAGGCCATTGCCAAGGTGCTGTAATCGCATCGCCTGATGCTCTGGCACTATGCAGCACTATGCCATGAAAAAGCCCGTCACCTTGGTGACGGGCTTTTTTGATCGCCAACGGCTGATCGTCAAACGATGGGAAGGTGGGCTCACTGTTGGCGGGCACCTTGCCACAGTTTGCGCAGTTGCAGCAGCAGCGCGGTCAGGGCGCCGCCGCTCAGGGCGGTGAGTACCGCCAGCAGCAGGCTGCCGAGCAGGAAGGGGGGCACCAGGGTCGCAGCCTCCTGCTCCAGCCAGTGGAGGGTCCAGCTGAGGTGGAAAGGCTCCGGTGTCTGGTGCAGTACCAGACAACCGGTGCGATAGGCGTAGAGATACATGAATGGCAGGGTCAGCGGATTGTTGAACCAGACCGCCAGCAGTGCCAGCGGCAGGTTGAGGCTGAATGCCAGCGCCAGACCGACTGCGATGAGTGAGTGCATCGGGATGGGGAACCAGCAGGCGAAGATCCCGGCCGCTACGGCGCCGCTCAGGGCGCGGGTGCCCCCTTGCCAGAGGGCGGGGGCAAGCAGCCGTTCACCAAACAGGGCAAACCACTTCTGCTGGCGCAGGGTGTCGGGATCGAGCTTGAAGCGGGCAAACCAGCGACTCAGCATGGGCGGGCCATCTTGCGTTTTTGCCACTGGCGCACCGTACTGATCCGCCAGAAGGTGCGGATCAGGGTGTAGCCGATAAGGGAACTGAGCAGGGCCAGGATCAGCGAGCCCAGCAACAGCGGCGGTGCCACTGTGCCCAATACCGAGACCAGCCAGTCCCAGGTGAATTCAATCTCTATCTGCTGCGCCGAATGTCCCAGCAACTGGCAACCCACCAGATAGGCACCATAGAGCAGGGGCGGCATGGTAAAGGGGTTGGAGAGCCAGACCAGCGCCACCGAGAGCGGCAGATTGACCCGGCACAGGATGGCGCCACCGGCAGCCAGCAGCATCTGGCAGGGGAGCGGCACCCAGGCCATGAAGAGGCCCACCGCAAATGCCCCGGCAGCCGAGCGGCGGTTGAGGTGCCAGAGGTTGGCATCGAGCAGCAGTTTGCCGAACAGCCGCAGGTGCTTGTGTTCTTTCAGGGTTTGCTGATCGGGCATCCAGCGTTTAATGAGTCGTTTGGGCATATTGAAACCTTGCTAAATACTTGCTCCATGGATCTGCGTCTGTTGTCGTTTGCCCTGGGGGCAAGCTCCTCACTGCTCTGGCCATGGTTACCTTCACTCGCATGGGGGGGCCTGTTGCTGTCCCTGCTGATCCCCCTTGCATATTGCCGTGCCTGGCGGTGGCTGTTTCTCCTGCTTGGCATCCTCTGGATGCAGGCCAATCTTGCCTATCGGCTGGCCTGGCTGGAGCGGTTGGGCGATCAGACGAGCCACATGATAACCGCACAACTGCAAAGTGCAGAGCCCGAGGGGGATAAATTTGTCCGGCTGCTGCTGCGGGTGAGCACACTCGACGAGCAACCGGTGACACCTGAGCCCCTGATCCGGGTCAATGCCTATCAGGCATTACCCGCCATGACGGTAGGCAGCCGGATCACCCTGGTGACCTCGTTGAAACCGGCTCACGGTCTGGCCAACGAGGCGGGGCTGGATGGGCGGCGTCTGCTGCTGGGCAAGGGGATCACCGCCACCGGCAATCTGCGTCGGGTGATAGATATTCAACAGGCACCTGCGGGTTGGCGCGAACGCTGGTTGGGGGCCGCGACTGAGAGTTGGCGTCCGCTTGACTATGCCCCCTTGCTGGCGGCGCTCACTTTTGGCGAGCAGAGCGGTATCACGGATACCCAGTGGGAGCTGTTTCGCGGCAGTGGTCTGACCCATATCATCGCCATTTCAGGGCAACACATCGCGCTGGTGGCGGTGCTCGGGTGGTGGCTGGGCAGGCTGTTTGGTCTGCGCGGCGCCATCATCACCTCCCTGCTGTTTGCCGCCGTCTACAGCGCGTTGGCCGGGTTTGCGGTGGCGACCGAGCGGGCCCTGATCATGGTGCTGGTGTGGAGTGTGCTGCGCTGGAGCCGGCGAGAGTGGCCGGCCTGGCGCATCTGGCTGTGGGCCTTTGTGGTATTGACCCTCTGGGATCCCTTCGCCCTCTATTCGGCCGGCTTCTGGCTTTCGTTTCTGGCGGTGGCCATCTTGCTGCTGGTGGGATATGTCCACGACAAGCCGGGGCTCTGGCAGATCCAGCTCTGGCTGCTGCTCGGTCTGCTGCCGCTGCAACTGGCGTTGTTCGAGGGGATAGCGCCCCTTGCCATGGTGATCAACCTGTTGGCGGTGCCGCTCTTTTGTATCGCCATCATCCCGCTGGCGTTGATTGGGGTGCTGCTGGCGCCGCTCTTCACCTCGCTTGCCTATGTCCTGTTCTGGCTGGCGGATTTGGCGCTCGGTTGGGTGCTGACGAGCCTGAATTGGCTGGCCGATCAACTGCAACTGTGGTGGCCACTGCCCGGCTGGTGGCTGCCACTCTGCACCTTGCTGTTGCTGCTCTGGTTCGCCGCACAGTGGCGCCCGGCACGTTGGCTCTGGTTACCGGGCGCCCTTGCGCTGGTGTTGGCACTCTGGCCAACGCCTGCCCGCTGGCAACTGCGGGTGCTGGATGTGGGGCAGGGGCTGGCGGTGCTGATCAGCAAGGGGGAGCGCGCCATCCTTTATGACACCGGTGATCGCTATCCCGGAGGCTACAACATGGCGGATGCGGTGATCCTACCCCAGCTGAGCCATCTGGGGATCCGGGTCATCGATCGTCTCATTATCAGCCACAAGGATCGGGACCATGCCGGCAATCGCAAGCGACTGCTCAGCGCCATGGCGGTGCGCCACGAGCTCTCCTCTTACCCCTTCAGTGAGGGAACGACGCTCTGCCAGCGTGGGCAACAGTGGCGCTGGCAGGGGCTCTCGTTTGCAGTGCTCTGGCCCGAGCGCCCCGGTGGCGGGCGCAATAACGATGGCTGCGTGGTGCGCATCAGCGATGGCGAGCGCAGCGTGCTGCTGAGCGCAGATATCGAGCGGCAAGCCGAGCAGCGGCTGGTGGCGCTGGAGGGGGAGGGGATGGCCAGCACCTTGTTGGTGAGCCCCCATCATGGCAGCCGCACCTCCTCCACGCCCCCGTTTGTCGCGGCGGTAGCGGCGCAGGAGGTGATCCACAGCGCCGGTTTTATGAATCAGTGGGGCTTTCCCCGTCCCGATGTAGTAGCCCGCTATCGGGATGCCCGCCAGTGGATCACCGGTCAGCAAGGGGCGGTGCTGGTCGAACCCACCGCAGCGGGCTTGCGCGTCACCGCCGAGCGAGATGTGGGGCCCTGGTACCGGCGCAGTGGCGACTGGTGGCGACCGCGAGTGTGGTTTGAGCAATAATCGGCCATTTCTGCCGTGTAGGAATGCGATATAGGTGGCGGCGCTTGGTGTAAGCCTGCGCTTTGGCTAGAATAGCCCGTCATTTCCATTACTAACGGCTATTCATGCAACAAGAAACCTCACAAGAGAGCTGGCCAGTATTCAAACGCCTGCTCGGTTATGTCCGTGATCGCAAGCTGGGCCTGGTCGGTGGCATCATCGGGATGCTGGGCTACGCCGCCGTGGATACCACCTTTGTCTACTCCATCAAGCCGCTGATCGATCAGGGCATCAATGGCAACGACAGCACCGTTTTGAAATGGATGCCCTTCTTCGTCCTCGGCATCGTGGCCTTGCGCGGTGTCGCCAACTTTCTCTCCAACTACTGCATGGCCTGGGTCGGCAACCACGTCGTGATGCGTCTGCAACAGCAGGTGTTCAATCACATGGTGGCGATGCCGATGAGCTTCTTCGACCGTCAGAACACCGGTCATCTGCTCTCCAAGGTGACCTATGACGCCAGTCAGGTCTCCTCGGCGGCGAGCACCACGCTAGTGACCCTGGTGCGGGAAGGGGCGACCGTGGTCGGCCTGCTCGGCCTGATGTTCTGGCACTCCTGGCAACTGTCGGTGATCTTCCTGGTGGTTGGCCCGCTGGTGGGGGTCATCATCGGCCTTATCAGCCGCCGTTTCCGCCAGATCAGCCGTCACATCCAGCAGGCGGTAGGGGATATCACCACCTCCACCGAGCAGATGCTCAAAGGGCACAAAGAGGTGCTGATGTTTGGTGGCCAGAAGGTGGAAGAGAAACGCTTCTTCCAGGTCAGCAACAACATGCGCCAGCAGACCATGAAGATGGTCGCCGCCGATGCCATCGGCAGCCCGGTGGTGCAGATGGTAGCCTCCATCGCGCTGGCGGCCTTCCTCTACGTCGCGACCATTGACAGCGTCAAGTCAACTCTGACTGCCGGTACGTTTACCGTCATGATCACCTCCATGATGATGCTGCTCAAGCCGCTGAAAAGCCTGACCGACGTCAACAACCAGTTCCAGCGCGCCATCACCGCCTGCCACAGCCTGTTTGGCCTGCTCGACACCAAGCCGGAGCAGGATACCGGCACCCGCACTCTGGAGCGTGCCCGCGGCGAGATCGAGTTTCGCAACGTCACCTTCACCTACCCGACCAAGGACACCCCGGCGCTGCACAACGTCAGCTTCAAGGTGGAGGCGGGTAAATCGGTGGCGCTGGTGGGCCGTTCCGGCTCTGGCAAGAGTACCATTGCCAGCCTGTTGACCCGCTTCTACGACATCGATCAGGGCGAGATCCTGCTCGACGGCATCAACATCCGCGAATACAAGTTGAGCGAGCTGCGCAAGCAGTACGCGTTGGTCTCCCAGCATGTCCACCTGTTCAATGACTCGGTGGCCAACAACATCGCCTACGCGGCAGAAGACAAATACAGCCGCGACCAGATCGTGCAGGCCGCCCGTATCGCTCATGCCGACGAGTTCGTCAGCAAGATGAGCAACGGGTATGACACTGTGGTTGGCGAGAACGGTGCATCCCTCTCCGGTGGTCAGCGCCAGCGTGTTGCCATCGCCCGCGCTCTGCTGCGCGATGCGCCGGTTCTGCTGTTGGATGAGGCCACCTCGGCCCTCGATACCGAATCCGAGCGCCACATTCAGGCGGCCATCGACGAGCTTTGCAAGGCGCGTACCTCGCTGGTGATCGCCCACCGTCTCTCTACCATCGAGAAGGCGGACGAGATACTGGTGATCGACGAAGGTCATATCGTCGAGCGCGGGAACCACGAAGCATTGATGGAGCAGCGCGGCACCTATGCCCAGCTGCGTGCCATTCAGTTTGGCAATGCAGGAAACAAGTCCTGATGCTGGAACGGCTCTGGTATCGCAAAAGTGGCTGGCGCTGGTTGCTGGCCCCTTTTGCCCTGCTGTTTGCCATCATCAGCGGCACCCGCCGCTACGCCTATCGCCACGGCTGGCGCAAGGGGTATCGCTCCTCCTTGCCGGTGATCGTGGTGGGCAATATCTCGGTGGGCGGCAACGGCAAGACGCCGGTGGTGGTCTGGCTGGTGGAGCAGTTGCAAGCCCGCGGCTATCGTCCCGGGGTGGTGAGCCGTGGTTATGGCGGCAAGGCGCCCCATTACCCCTATCGGCTTGATGAGACCAGCACCACGGCGCAGGCCGGAGATGAGCCTGTGCTGATTGCCCGGCGCTGCGGCTGTCCGGTGGTGGTTGCCCCGAAACGGGCCGACGCGGTACGACTGCTGGAGCAGAGCGGTGAGGTGGATATCATCATCACCGACGACGGCCTGCAGCACTACGGGCTGGCCCGCGACATCGAGCTGGTGGTGGTGGACGGAGCGCGCCGTTTCGGCAATGCCTGCCTGCTGCCCATGGGGCCGCTGCGCGAGCCGGTCACTCGACTCAAACGGGTGGACGCCATCATCTGCAACGGCGGCGAGCCGGGCAAGGGGGAGTACCCCATGCAACTGGTCGCCGATACCCCGCGCCGGGTGCGCGACGATGCACCGCTTGCCGCCCCCTTGTCGGGGCCGGTCGATGCGTTGGCTGGGATCGGTCATCCGCCCCGCTTCTTTGCCACCCTGGAAGGGCTCGGCTATCAGCTGGATCAGCAGGCCGCCTACGGCGATCACCACCCCTTCGATCGGGATGAGCTGGTGGGCCGCTTTGCCAGCAAGCCGCTGCTGATGACCGAGAAGGATGCGGTCAAGTGCCGCGCGTTTGCCCTCGAAAACTGGTGGTATCTGCCGGTCAGTGCCGAGTTGCCCGCCTCCTTGCTCGATACCTTGTTGCACAAGTTGAGCGCGACTGGAAAGGCGCAAGGCGTAACCAAGGCACAAGATTATCTCTCTCGCCTGAGCGGGGGAGAAGTGGACCGATAGCGGTCCCGTATGGAATATCTGGTTGCTCGACATCCATCGCTGGCGTGATGAAGCCGCCAGCGCGACATCGTTGAAGGAGTATCGTTTTGGCTTTGGACATCAAGTTGCTCGACATCATCGCCTGCCCGGTCTGCAAGGGTAAGCTGCACTACAACAAAGCAGTTCATGAGCTGGTCTGCCGCTTCGACAAGCTGGCCTATCCGCTGGAGGAGGGGATTCCGGTACTGCTGGAGAACCGTGCCCGTCCGCTCAACAGCGATGAGCTGCCGTCATGAGTTTCGTCGTCGTCATTCCTGCCCGCTATGCGTCAACTCGTCTGCCGGGCAAGCCGCTGGCGGATATCCATGGCAAGCCCATGGTGCAGCACGTGGTGGAGAAAGCCCTGCAATCCGGTGCCGATCGGGTGATCGTTGCCACCGATGACGAGCGGGTGCAGCAGGCACTGCAGAGCACCGGCGTCGAGGTGTGCATGACCTCACCGGATCACCAGTCCGGCACCGAGCGTCTGGCCGAGGTGTGCCGTCACTACGGCTTTGCCGCCGATACCATCATCGTCAATGTGCAGGGGGATGAGCCGCTCATTCCGCCCGCCATCATTCGTCAGGTGGCGGACAATCTGGCCGCTGCCACGGCGCCGATGGCGACCTTGTCGGTGCCGATCAAGGATGCCGAAGAGGCGTTCAACCCGAACGCAGTGAAAGTGGTGACTGACAAGGATGGCTACGCCCTCTACTTCAGTCGCGCCAGCATTCCTTGGGATCGGGATCGCTTTGCCAACAGTCACGAGCAGATTGGTGACCACTACCAGCGTCATATCGGTATCTACGCCTATCGCGCCGGCTTTATCCAGCGTTACGTAGACTGGGCACCGAGCGTGCTGGAGCAGGTCGAGGCACTGGAGCAACTGCGGGTGCTCTGGTACGGGGAGAAGATCCACGTCGCCCAGGCCCTTGAAGCGCCGCCGGTCGGGGTGGATACCCAGGCCGATCTGGAGAAGGTGCGCGCCTTTTTGGCCAAGTGATGGCCACAGCACTAACGTCATGAAAAACGGTGTCGCAAGGCACCGTTTTTTGTTTTGAAAATTTATATAATTATTTGATTTTAAACGCTAAACATGGGTTTTCTCAAACTTTTGGCGTGCATGGTTTGCCAAAGCGACGAGTTTGGTTATGATGCAAGACGCCCTGTTAACCCTAACCGGGCGGCTAAAACGAGATAAAACGGGGTGTTTGGGTGATAAATGTATTCCTGGTCGATGATCATGAGCTGGTGCGTACAGGGATAAGACGCATTCTTGAAGATGTGCGCGGGATCAAGGTGGTGGGCGAGGCACAGAGCGGCGAGACCGCAGTTACGTTCTGTCGCCAACACCATCCGGACGTGATCCTGATGGACATGAACATGCCGGGTATTGGTGGTCTGGAAGCGACCCGCAAAATTCTGCGGATCCGCCCCGATGTGCGCATCATAGTGCTGACCATTCATTCAGAAAATCCGTTCCCCACCAAGGTGATGCAGGCCGGCGCCGCCGGTTACCTGACCAAGGGGGCTGCCCCTGACGAGATGATCCAGGCGATCCGGTTGGTGCACTCCGGTCAGCGCTACATCTCCCCGGAGATTGCCCAGCAGATGGCCCTCAGCCAGTTTGCCTCCGCTGACGAGAATCCCTTCAAGTCCCTCTCCGAGCGCGAGCTGCAGATCATGATGATGATCACCAAGGGGCAGAAGGTGACCGATATCTCCGAGCAGCTCAACCTGAGCCCGAAGACGGTCAACAGCTACCGCTATCGTCTCTTCAGCAAGCTGGGGATCAACGGTGACGTGGAACTGACCCATCTGGCCATTCGCTATGGCATGCTGGATGCCGATACCCTCTAATCGGGTGGCGTGTGGTCACAAAGGCGGCGCGTGCCGCCTTTTTGCTTTTCTGCCCTTTTGCTTTTCAGGCGGCGGGGGCAGTATGCTCTGCCCGTCAATTTTTGCCTTTGTGTGAGCCGAGTAGCTGATGACCCTCTCTCCCGAACATCTCTTCGACAGCAAGGCGTTTCTGGGCGCCGTCACCCATCAAAGTGGCGTCTACCGCATGTATGACAGCGGTGGCACCGTGATCTATGTGGGCAAGGCCAAGGATTTGAAAAAGCGGCTCGCTTCCTACTTTCGCACCAACGTCGACAGCATCAAGACTCGCACCCTAGTGCGCCAGATCGCCGATATCCAGGTCACCGTCACCCACACCGAGACCGAGGCGCTGATCCTCGAGCACAATCTCATCAAGCAGTACCAGCCCCGTTACAACGTGCTGCTGCGGGACGACAAATCCTACCCCTGGATCATCATCACCGCGCACCAACATCCGCGTATCGGCGTCCATCGCGGTGCCCGCAAGGTGAAGGGGGAGTACTTCGGTCCGTACCCCTCTGGCGGCGCGGTGCGCGAGAGTTTGCATCTGATGCAGAAAATATTTCCGGTGCGTCAGTGCGAAGATGCGGTCTATGCCAACCGCACCCGTCCCTGCCTGCTCTACCAGCTCAAGCGTTGCGCTGGCCCTTGTGTTCCTGGACTGGTGAGCGAAGCCGAATATGCCCAGCAGGTGGAGCTGGCCAAACTGTTTCTGGCGGGCAAGAACCAGCAGGTGATTGGCGAGCTGGTGGGCAAGATGGAGTCCGCCAGCGGCGATCTGCGCTTTGAAGAGGCAGCCCGCTATCGGGATCAGATCCTGGCGCTGCGCCGGGTCACCGAACAGCAGTCGGTGAGCGGCAACGTGCTGGACGAGCTGGATGTGGTGGGGGTCGCCTTCCAGCAAGGTGCGGCCTGCATCCACGTGCTCTTTATCCGTCAGGGCAAGGTGCTCGGATCGCGCAGCTACTTCCCGAAAGTGCCGGCTGACACCCCGCTTGACGAGGTGGTGCAATCCTTCCTGCTGCAGTTCTATCTGTCGGGGCAGGGGGGACGGCAGATCCCGAGCGAGGTGCTGCTCGACGTGGCGTTGGAGGACGAGAGTGTCATTGCCGAGACCCTGAGCCAGACCGCAGGCTACAAGGTGCGGGTTGTGAGCCGAACCCGCGCCGAACGGGCCCGCTTTATCAAGCTCGCCTCCATCAACGCCGAGACGGCGCTGCGATCACGGCTGGCTCACAAGAGCACCATCACCGCCCGCTACGATCAGCTGGAAGAGCTGCTGGAGCTTGAGCGCCCCATCGCTCGCATGGAGTGTTTCGATATCTCCCACACCATGGGGGAGCGCACCGTGGCCTCTTGCGTGGTGTTCAACCGGGAGGGACCGCTCTCATCGGAATATCGTCGTTTCAACATCGACGGCATCACCGGCGGTGATGACTACGCGGCGATGGAGCAGGCGCTGGAGCGCCGCTTTGGCAAGCAGCAGGAGCCGGACAAGGTGCCGGACGTGCTGTTTATTGACGGTGGCCTCGGCCAGTTGCGCCGCGCCGAAGAGATCCTGGCCCGTCAGCTGGAGTTCCTCGGCGGCAAATATCCGCTGCTGGTGGGGATTGCCAAGGGGGTCACCCGCAAGGCGGGGTTGGAAACTCTCATCATGGGGGAGAGTCACGAAGAGTTGCATTTGCCGGCAGATATGCCCGCTTTGCACCTTATTCAGCATATTCGCGATGAATCCCACCGTTTTGCCATTACCGGCCACCGGGCCAGACGGGCCAAGGCCCGCACCAGCAGCAGTCTGGAGGATATTCCGGGGGTGGGGCCAAAGCGGCGGCAGGCACTGCTCAAATATCTGGGCGGCCTGCAGGAGGTCAAAAAGGCGAGCGTGGATGAACTGGCTAAGGTACCTGGCATCAGTCAGGAGCTGGCCCAGACCATCCACGATGGCTTGCACAGCGCCTGAGCAGGGTTAGCGGCATGGCAAAATCGCTAACTCCTTGATGCACAAGAGCCGTGACGCGGGGGGGCCGTAAATGCCATAATGGCCCTCGCATTTTGAGAAGATTGATGGATTAAAAAGACCAAGACGGGCGCCAGTGCGGTTGCATCGCAAATCGGCTTTGGCGCACTATGTAGCGACGTACAAGAAGTGGCTGAAAATAATGACAAATATACCTAACCTGTTGACGTTTTTCCGGATTTTGCTCATTCCCGTCTTCGTCATCCTGTTCTATCTGCCTTATCAATGGTCCTATCTGGCTGCCGCCATCATCTTTATTCTGGCCGCTGCCACCGACTGGTTTGATGGCTATCTGGCTCGCAAGCTCAATCAGTCCACCGCCTTTGGCGCCTTCCTTGACCCCGTTGCCGACAAGATCATGGTCGCCGCCGCGCTGGTGGTCATCGTCGAACACTACAACACCATCTGGGTGACCATCCCCGCCATGACCATGATTGGCCGCGAGATCATCATCTCCGCCCTGCGTGAGTGGATGGCCGAGCTCGGCAAACGCTCCTCGGTGGCTGTCAGCTGGATTGGCAAGTGGAAGACCATGATCCAGATGGTGTCGCTCACCGGTCTTATCTGGCAATACAACGTCTGGATGGTGTGGCTCGCCTATGTGATGCTCTATGTCGCCACCGTGCTCACCTTCTGGTCGATGTTCCAGTACATGAAGGCCGCCTGGGGCGATCTGACCCACCACGCTAACTTGTGAGTCACCCGCGCTGCAAGGTGAGGTTTCCGCTGATTTGAGGCAGGAAACGGCCAAAGGCGCTAAAACTGTTCAAAAAGGGTAAAAAATGCCCGAACGATCAGGTAATTAAATATTTCTGGTTGACTGGGCGAGGAACATCGCTAGAATGCGTCCTCGTAGTCAGGCAGTCAGCCAGACCAATGCGGGAATAGCTCAGTTGGTAGAGCACGACCTTGCCAAGGTCGGGGTCGCGAGTTCGAGTCTCGTTTCCCGCTCCAAATTCAGACAATAGAGAGCCAACTCTCTTTTGCATGGCGCGTTAGCAAAGCGGTTATGCAGCGGATTGCAAATCCGTTTAGTCCGGTTCGACTCCGGAACGTGCCTCCATATTGACAAGCCCGCCACGCGAGCTTGATACCGATTGCGGTGCCCGAGTGGTGAAATCGGTAGACACAAGGGATTTAAAATCCCTCGACGTTCGCGTCGTGCCGGTTCGATTCCGGCCTCGGGCACCATTAAAATCAAAGAGTTACGAAAGGCCACTAGAAATAGTGGCCTTTTTCTTTTTCCTCCGAGTCCACATTTGAGCCACACAGGTGTAGTCCGGTAGAGCCTGCGGCTTTTACTTGCCAGCTCAAGCTCACTATCAGGCTTGCCCACCTCCTGACTCGGTGGGGAATACAGAGCGAGTACAAGGGATACTGCGGCCAGTTTGAATTCCTCCGTGCAACGTTTCAGCTTGCTCATAACACTTGTTGAATGACGTCAATTTGAGGCTCTTGAAGTGTCAGAGAAAGCGGGGCGATTAGCGTTGATATATTGGGTGTTTTTATACCATTAGTGACAGATGGATGCGGTCTGTTAAAAAGGGCGAGATCGTTCAGATCTCGCCCTTTTATATCAATATATCCCGTCATCTTTCTATCGGATCAGGCTCCCTGCTCCGGGTGGGCGTCCGGGATCAGCGGATTGGCTTTGCGGCGGCGCAGCAGGCGTACCAGCGGGGGTAGGGTGATCACTGCAATGGCCAGTACCAGCAGGGTCTGGCTGATGCCGCTGCTCCACAGGATGGTGGTGTCGCCATTGCTGATGGAGAGGGCGCGGCGCAGGTTCTGCTCCAGCATTTCACCCAGCACGAAGCCCAGAATGAGCGGTGACATGGGGAAGTGCATCTTGCGCAGCAGGTAGCCAAAGACCCCGAGGGCCACCATCAGCAGCAGATCGAAGGTAGTGCTGTGCACCGCATAGACACCCACCGCCGAGACGCTGGCGATGGCGGGCACCAAAAACCAGAGCGGGATGGAGAGCATGCGGGTAAAGAGCCCCACCATGGGGATGTTCATCACCAGCAGCATGACGTTGGCCAGCAAGAGGGCGGCGATCAGTCCCCACACCACATCGGGCTGTTCGGTGAACATGGTGGGGCCGGGGGTGATGTTATAGAGGGTCAGCGCCCCCATCATCACTGCTGTGGTACCCGACCCCGGCACTCCCAGTGTCAGCATGGGGATAAAGGAGCCGCAGGCTGACGCGTTGTTGGCCGCCTCCGGTGCGGCCACGCCGCGAATGTCCCCTTCGCCGAATTTGGCATTGGGCCCTGCCAGTCGCTTCTCGGTCATGTAGGTGATGGCACTGGCGATGGTGGCACCGGCGCCGGGCAGAATGCCGACGAAGAAGCCGATGGTGGAGGAGCGCAACATGGTGCCGGTGCAATGGACCAGCTCCTTGAAGTTGAACAACATCCGTCCGGTGGTGCGCACCAGCTTGCCGCCACCGCTGGTGTGCTCCAGCATCAGCAGGATCTCGCTCACCGAGAAGAGGCCGATCACCACCACGATAAACTGCACCCCGTCCGAGAGGTGAACGCTGTCGAAGGTGAAGCGATAGACGCCGGTATTGGCATCCACCCCGACGGTGGCGAGCCCCAGCCCAATCAGCGCCGCCATAAAGGATTTGAGCGGGTTCTGGCTCATCATGCTGCCAAGGCAGGCGATGGCGAACACCATCAGGGCGAAATACTCCGCCGGGCCGAAGGCCAGTGACCAGCGCGCCAGCGCCGGGGCGAACAGAATGATCCCGCCGATGGCGAGCATGGAGCCGACAAAGGAGCTGACCGCCGAGATGGAGAGGGCCACTCCAGCCTTGCCCTGCTGGGCCATGGGGTAGCCATCCAGCGCGGTCATGATGGCGGCGGCATCCCCCGGCACGTTGAGCAGGATCGAGGAGATCCGCCCGCCATACTCGCAACCGATATAGACGGTAGCGAGCAGAATGAGCGCCGATTCGGGGGGCAGTTTCAGGGCAAAAGCCAGCGGCAACAGGATGGCGACCCCGTTGATGGGGCCAAGGCCCGGCAGCAGGCCGACCACGGTGCCGACAAAGCAGCCGATGAGGGCAATCACCAGATTCTCCGGGGTGAGTGCCACCGCAAATCCCTGGGAGAGGTACATCCAGGTATCCATATTGACTCCTTAAGAGAACCAGACGCCGAGGGGCAGGGTGACATCCAGCAGCCGGTCGAAGGCGAGATAGAGCACCAGACCGCCGACGACGCCGGAGAGCAGGGCGGCTTTGGCAGAGGCGCCAAACAGGCGCCCCAGTACAAAGGTGAGCAGGGTGGTGGCCAGCGGAAAGCCCAGCCACTCGAAGCTGGCACCGTACCCGGCCAGCGCCACCACCATGATGGCGAGGTGGCGCAGGGTACGCAGCGGCGGCCAGGTAACGGTGTCCGGCTGGCGGCGCAGCAGCAACAGGGCGCAGAGCGCCATCAGGCCGATGATGCCGAGGGGGAAGGGGCGCGGCCCCAGCGGCTCATAGCTGTATTCGCTCTGGATCTGCCAGGCGATGGCGGCGCCTGCCAGACAGAGCAGCAGCCAGATGGCGGCGAAGATGCGATCGCTCATGGCTGTGGCTCCTATTTGGCCAGACCGAAGGCTTTGGCCTGCTCGCGATATTGCGCCACCTGCTCCTTGACGTAGCTGTCGAGCGCCTCGCCGGTGAGGTCAAACTCGAACAGGCCGCGCAGATCCCGCTGCGCCTTGAAGGTGTCGGTCTTCACCAGCTGATCGAAGGTCTGCTTCCACCACTGGTATTCGCTGTCGCTCACCTTGGGGCCGACATAGAAGCCGCGGATCACCGGCCACACCAGGTCATAACCCTGCTCCTTGGCGGTGGGGATGGTGGCCAGCTTGCCGGGCAGCCGTTCGGCAGAGAACACCGCCAGCACCCGCAGTTTGTCGCCGCCGATATAGGGCACCATCTCGCTCAGATCGCCGGAGACCGCTTGCACATGGTTGCCAAGCAGCGCGGTGACCGGCTCGCCGCCCCCTTCAAAGGCGACGTAGCGCATCTTGTGCGGGTCAACCCCGGCCTGTTTGGCCAGCAGCGCCGTCTTCATCCAGTCCTGACTGCCGATGGAGGCGCCTGCGCCGATCACCACGCTGTTGGGATCGCGCTCCATGGCGCTCACCAGCTCCTTGAGGTTCTGATAGGGGGCATCGTGGCGCACCGCGATCATGCCGTAATCGGTGCCAACCGCCGCCAGCCAGCGCACATCGTCCACCCCGTAACGGCCAAATTTCCCCTGTGAGAGGTTGAGCAGGGAGCCACCGGAGAAGGCGACCACGGTCCCCGCCTCGGCAGGGCGCTGGGCCACGATGGCGTTGTAGGCCACGGCGCCGACTCCGCCCGGCATATAGGTGACCCGCATCGGCTTGTCGATGGTACCGGTCTCCTGCAGGCTCACCTGCAGCAGCTTGCAGGTGAGATCGAAACCACCGCCCGGTTTGGCCGGTGCGATGCATTCGGTACGGCTCGGGGTCGTGGCACTTTCGGCCGCCTGAAGTGGCAGGGCGCCGAGCAGGGTCAGCAGGGCGAGGGCATGACGTGTGCGTTGCTTCATGGTTGTGTGCTCCATCTTGTCGTTGTTTTTCCTGGGTGTGACTCCGTCGATAGACGAAGTGATGCGAAATTGTTAAAACAACAACCTTTCATTCACCTTTCAATCGCTGACCAAGAGCCGGGAGTGTGACCCTGATCGCACCTTCTCCCGCAATAGCAGTGACGAAGGGATGCAGTTGAAGCAGTGTGGCTGAATGCTGCGGTTAGGAACAAGGGGAGAGGGATGCGCTTGCTGTTGGCAGAAGATAATCACGAACTGGCCCACTGGCTGTCGCGGGCACTCACCAGCGCCGGTTTCGCGGTGGATTGGGTGGCTGACGGAGCTCAGGCTGACCACCTGCTGCGCCACGAACAGTACGCGCTGGCGGTGCTCGATATCGAGATGCCCAAGCTCGACGGGCTGGCGGTACTCGGCCGGTTGCGCAGTCGGGGGCAGGGGGTGCCGGTGCTGCTGCTCACCGCACGCGGCGCGGTGGAGGAGCGGATCTGCGGCCTCAATGCGGGAGCCGATGACTATCTGGCCAAGCCGTTCGATCTGGGGGAGCTGGATGCCCGGCTGCGGGCCCTGCTGCGACGCAGCGAAAGCGGTGGTGCCGAGCTGCGGCTGGGGCGCCTGACCCTGCACCCCGACGGCTATTTTCTGCTGGCCGATGCCCGCCTTGCCTTGACTCCGCGCGAACTGGCGCTGCTGACAGCGCTGATGTACCGCCACGGGCGGCCGGTCGCCAAGGGGCAGCTGTTCGAGCAGGTGTTCAACCTCGATGACGAGGTAGGGCTCGACAGCATCGATCTCTATATCCACCGGCTGCGCAAAAAGCTGGTGGGCAGCGGGGTGGTGATCACCACACTGCGCGGTCTCGGCTATCTGCTGGAAGCGGCGCCGGAGGCTTCCCATTAGTCGCTCCCTGCTCCATCAACTGCTGCTGTTTCTGGGGGGCCCCTTGCTGATCCTCTGGGCCGCCTCGGCCTGGTACAGCTACTACGGCGCGTTGGCGGCGGCCACCTCGGCCTATGATCGCACCCTGCTTGCCTCGGCCCGCACCGTTGCCGAGCGGCTGACGGCAGCCGAGGGCAGCCTCAGGGTGGATGTGCCCTATGTGGTGCTCGACAGCTTCGAGCGCAACATGCGCGATCGCCTCTTCTATCAGGTGCGCGGCATCGACGATAGGGTCATCTCCGGCTTTGACGACTTGCCCCCCATGCCCGTCGGTACGCCGCTGACCGACCGCTATCCGGCGCTCGCCTACTTCTACGACGGGCTCTATCAGGAGGCACCGATCCGCGCCGTGATGCTGCTGCAACCGGTAGGTGAGGGGGGCGTCAACGGCATGGCCCGCATCACGGTGGCGGAAACCCTGCTCGGTCGCCAGCAGCTGGCGGAGCAGTTGCTCTGGTCGGCCCTGCTGACCCAGGGGGCGCTGGTGGTGCTCACCCTGCTGCTCGCTTATCTGTTGCTCAAACGGCTGCTCACCCCGATGCGCCGTTTGTCGCGGGAGATCCTGCGCCGCGATGCCGCCAATCTTGCCCCCTTGCCGGATTTGCTCCCCTGGCAGGAGACCCGGCCGCTGGTGCAGGCGTTCAACCGCCAGCTGGCCCGATTGCGCCAGCTGGTGGCCCGGCAGGAGCGCTTTAGCGCCGATGCCGCCCATCAGCTGCGCACGCCGCTCACCATTTTGAAAACCCAGGTGGAGGTGGCGCGCGGCAGTGGCGATCCCGCCCTGATGAGCGAAAGTCTCGATGCCATGGCCGTGCGGCTCGATCACACCATCGCCCTGACCGAGCGGTTACTGCTGCTGGCCCGGCTCAAATCGGACGAGTGCTCCGGGCTGCGCCAACGTGAGCCCATCGAGTTGACGGCGCTGGTGCAGCAGGCCTGTCTGTCACGGCTGGCGCAGGCCCGCAGCAAGGGGATCGATCTCGGTTTCGAGGGGGAGGAGTCCGCCATCATGGTGGCGGGGGAGCCGCTGCTGCTGGGGGAGCTTTGCGCCAACCTGCTCGACAACGCCATCAAATACACCCCGCCCCACGGCACCGTGACGGCGCGGGTGGTGCGCAGCAATGGACAGATCTGGCTGGAGGTGGAGGATAGCGGCCCCGGCATCGCCCCCGAACTGGCGGAGCGGGTCTGGCAGCCGTTCCAGCGCCTCGAGCAGGGGAGTGAACAGCCGGGAGCGGGGCTGGGTCTGGCGCTGGTGCGCGATATCGCCCACTACCACCACGGCGAAGTGGTGCTGCTGCCGGCCACCCAGCTGGGGGGCTTGCTGGTGAGGCTGATCTTGCCGCTTGCAACATCGTGAGGGCGATAAAAAAGAGAGGGCACCTCGCGGTGCCCTGTTTATCTACACATAGATGGCGTTGGGGGTCAGCTGCGGATCTTGTTGAAGACAAACAGGACGATAAGGGCACCCACGGTCGCCAGCGCGATGCTCGGGATATTGAAACCGGTCACCGAGCCCAGCCCCAGCAGGGTACCCACATAGCCGCCAACCATGGCACCGACAATCCCCAGCAGGGCGGTCATGAAGAAGCCACCGCCATCGCGGCCCGGCATGATCCACTTCGCCAGAATACCCACCAACAGTCCCAATACGATCCAGCTGATAAAGCCCATGGATTAATCCTCTCTGTGTGTTTGAGCCCGCATTATAGGCAGGGATGCCGGGATGCGAAGGGCCAGACGGTGCTGGCTGGTCACAAGCTGTCGGACGGCGGCCGGCGCTGGTCGGGCTGCACAGTCCGGTTATGAGCGGTTGAAAGGCGGTATGTGCGCCGCCAAACAGGGGCGGGGATGGCCCACGTAAAGGCCAAAATGAGAAAAGCCCCGCAAGCGGGGCCGGGTTTGTGACGGGGTTGTGCCCTCACTTCTTGAGGTGTTTTCTGATCGCCTTGCCTGAGGTGCCGACTGCCTTGACCGCCCGTTTCAGCTGGACTTCGGTGCACTCGAACATTTTGATCCACTGCTTCATCTCATAGGGATCGTTGACATTGATCTTCTTGGCATCGAACGGGTGAGCGACCGCATTGCTGTCAGGCATATAAACCTCAACTTGTTGAAATAGCTGGCGAGAAAGATGTTTCTGCCTGAGCGCCATCATCCTCTCAATTGGCAAGGGGCAAGGTGACGGGGTTCACACAACCCGGGGACTGAAGGAGGAGTGCAGGTTTGCTTTGCTGATCTGTGAGCGATCACCACTTATTCGCTCGCGCCTGATGGGCAGTGAACCGGATGGCGCGAACGATGGGGAGTGATGGGGGGGCCGGCGCTTGGTGGTCAACCGGACTGGCGGGCTATCAAGCCTCTGCCAGCGCCCGCATTTCCAAGCGCTGCTCGCCTGGGCGGCAGATCAGTACCGAGCCCTGCTCGAACCAGTCTCCCAGCACGATGCGGCGGGCGGGGTGGCCATCGAGGGTGAAGTCGTGGATGGCGGGTCTGTGGGTGTGGCCGTGGATCATTATCCGGCAGTCGTGGGCGCGCAGGGTGTCGTCCACCGCCGCGGGCGTCACATCCATGATGATCTGGCTCTTGTGGGCATTTTCCATCTGGCTTTGGCCGCGCATCTTGCAGGCGATGGCCTGACGGCGGGCGAGCGGCAGTCGCAAAAAGAGCCAGCGCAGCCACTTGAGCTGGGTGATGCGGCGAAACTTCTGATACCCCTCATCCAGGGTGCAGAGCAGATCGCCGTGGCTCAGCACCACCCGCTCCCCATAGAGGTCGATGACGCAAGGGTCACCCAGCAATGTCATCCCCGCGAGCTTGGCAAACTGCTGGCCCAGCAGAAAGTCGCGGTTGCCGTGGATAAAGTAGATGGGCACGTTCTGCTGGCTCAGGGCCAGAAAAGCGTCGGCCATCTGCTGATGGAGCGGATTGGGGTCATCGTCGCCAATCCAGAATTCGAAGAGATCCCCCAGCACATAGAGGGCATCGGCGCCGGGGGCGTCGTGCTCGAGAAAGCGCACCAGTGCCGCGGTCATATCGGGCCGCTGGGCAGAGAGGTGAATGTCACTGATAAAGAGGGTGCTCATGATGTGGGGTCGGGCTCTCGGTCGAAACAGGGCAAACAGGGGTGGCAGAGGTAGTAGAAACAACGGGGGACGAATAGTGCGCTGCGGGCGCCATCGCGCCAGTTAAGGTATGGATATCGTCACGGGATGGCGGCTGCCATGACAGCTCGGCCAGATTGCGCCCCTCCAGCGTCAGCAGGGCGACGTAAGGATCGCCCGCCAGACCCAGCAACCGGCACATGGCCGCTTCCCCTTTCAATCCCTCTTCAAGGCGCAGACGCAGCACTTCGCGGTAGAAAGCATCGCCAAACCGCTCGAGCAACGCGGCCATCAGAGTGAGGTGGCGCCAGCCGTTCAGCGTCTCGATGGGGGCGGGGGTGACATAGAGCTCCAGCGGCCAGTTGGTGATGCGGTTATCGCAACCGCTAACAGCACAGCTCTGGTCGAGACAGGAAAAGGTGCGCTCCAGCAGCCAGATATTGTCGCCCTTGTGGCTCGCCTGCCAGCCTTGCTCTGCAAAAGTAGCGGCAAACGCAGCCGGATCAGCATGCTGGCAGAGAATATCGAGATCGCTGCCCGGCCGATCGAGGCCGATGGCGAGCGTGCTCACCAGCGCCATATCGCTGCACTGCGTGGCCAGCTCATCCCACACACCGGCGGTGAGCAGGACATGGGCCGAGCGCTGGCGCGGGTTGCCGTGGGCCAGATAGTCGAGGCGGCGCCAGTTTGGGCTGGCAGTGGGGGAGGCAGATGGAAAAACTGCGGCCGGGGCCGCAGTTTTGTCAGTGCCGAGTCGGCAGAGATCAGTCAGCAAGGGTCACCTTGGTGATCACCACGTCTTCTACCGGCACGTCCTGATGGATGCGGCCGTAGTTACCGGTCTTGACGCCCTTGATCTTGTTGACCACGTCCATACCGGCAGTCACTTCACCGAATACGCAGTAGCCGAAACCCTGGGTGGTAGCGGATTTGAAGTCGAGGAAGTCGTTATTGTTCACGTTGATGAAGAACTGGGCGCTGGCAGAGTGCGGCTCCATGGTGCGGGCCATGGCGATGGTGCCGATCTTGTTGGAGAGACCATTGGCCGCTTCGTTCTTGATGGGAGCGCGAGTGTCTTTCTCTTCAAAGCCCGGGGCATAGCCGCCGCCCTGGATCATGAAGCCGTCGATGACGCGGTGGAAAATGGTGTTGTCGTAGTGACCGTCACGGCAGTATTGCAGGAAGTTGGCCACGGTTTCCGGGGCTTTTTCAGCGTTCAGGGTGAGGGTGATGTCGCCGTGATTGGTATGCAGAGTGACCATGATATGTCCTTTCATTTGATGCGGACGACGAAGTGCCCGCAGGTGTATGGCATAAAGTGGTGGCAATTCTAGCCCATCAGGGGCTGGCGGCATAGTCTCTCAGGCGCCGTAACCGTGCTGGCAGGCGGGATTGGCCCGCTTTTCTGCCTCGTTTTCTGCCCCTGAACGGGGTATTATGACCAACCATTTTACTCACAGGCAGTGGTTAGAAGATGCTGAAGATATACAACACACTCACTCGTCAAAAAGAAGAATTCAAACCTATCCACCCGGGCAAGGTGGGCATGTATGTGTGTGGTGTCACCATCTACGATCACTGTCATATCGGCCACGGCCGCACCTTCGTCGCCTTTGATGTGGTGGCTCGCTACCTGCGTTACGCCGGTTATGACCTCACCTATGTGCGCAACATCACCGACGTGGATGACAAGATCATCAAGCGTGCCGCCGAGACCCAAGTGACCTGCGACGAGCTGACCGAACGTCTGATTGGCGACATGCACGCCGACTTCGACGCCCTCGGCATGGTGCGCCCGGATATCGAACCGCGCGCCACCCAGCACATCGAAGAGATCATCGAGCTGGTGCAATCCCTGCTGGAAAAAGAGCACGCCTATGTGGCGGATAACGGCGACGTGATGTTTATCGTCGAATCCTATGCCGACTACGGCAAGCTCTCCGGCCAGGATCTGGAGCAGCTGCAAGCCGGTGCCCGCGTTGACGTGGTCGATGCCAAGCGCAACCCGCTCGACTTCGTGCTGTGGAAGATGTCCAAGCCCGGCGAGCCGACCTGGGAAAGCCCCTGGGGCCCGGGCCGTCCTGGCTGGCACATCGAGTGCTCCGCCATGAACTCCAAGCACCTTGGCAACCACTTCGACATCCACGGCGGCGGCTCCGATCTGCAGTTCCCGCACCACGAGAACGAGATCGCCCAGTCCTGCTGCGCCCACGGTGGCGACTACGTCAACACCTGGATGCACAGCGGCATGGTGATGGTGGATAAAGAGAAGATGTCCAAATCCCTTGGCAACTTCTTCACCATCCGCGATGTGCTGGCCCACTACGACGCCGAAACCGTCCGTTACTTCCTGATGTCTGGCCACTACCGCAGCCAGCTCAACTACTCGGAAGATAACCTCAAGCAAGCCCGCGCCGCGCTGGAGCGCATGTACACCGCCCTGCGCGATCTGCCGGTAGCTGCTGCTGCCGGTGGCGACGAGCAGGTGGCGCGCTTCAAGGAAGCGATGGACGACGACTTCAACACCCCGGAAGCCTACTCCGCCCTGTTCGATCTGGTGCGCGAGATCAACCGCCAGAAGGGTGAAGACATGGCCGTTGCCGCCGCACTGGGCGCCCGTCTGCGCGAGCTGGGCGCCGTGCTCGGCATCCTGCAGCAAGACCCCGAGGCTTTCTTGAAGGGTGACGAAGCGGATGAAGAGGTTGCCGAAATCGAGCGCCTGATCGCCGAGCGCAATCAGGCCCGTGCCGACAAGAACTGGGCTGCTGCCGATGCCGCCCGCAACCGTCTCACCGAGATGGGGATCGTGCTGGAAGACAGCGCCGGCAAAACCAGCTGGCGCCGTGCGTAAGGACGGTTGGCCTTGTTGGCGTCTGGTGCCAACAGGTTGAGCCAATAAAAAACCGCAGCCCTTGGGCTGCGGTTTTTTTTGTGTATCTTCCCTCGACACCTCTTAAGCCTCTGCGATCTGCTTAAGCCTCGGTGGCCTGCGCTCTGATCCCCTCTCCCCTTGTGGGAGAGGGTTAGGGTGAGGGGGGCTAACGTCATTTCTCGGCTGAATATCGTCCTACGCCTTAATGGCATGGCTTCGCCATGCAGGACGCGAGGGCCTTGCCCTCGAAGGTGTTTCGCCCGCCCTTCGGGCTGGGGCGAGTGACTTTTGAAAGACCAAAAGTCACCAAAAGTCTTTTCCCCCGGCAAACCGCCCGCTTCGCGGGTTCCCTCGTCTCGTCCAACGGGTCGGACGGAGCGCCGCAGACGGCACATCCCTGTGCCGGCTGCGGCTGCGCCATCATCCCTGATGGCGCTCCTGACCCGTTGAACTCGGCTCGGCGGTTTGCAGGGGGAACCAATACCGTGCCCGCCCGTGGCATTAGCGTGCATGTTGACCGCCTTTTCCGCTGAAAGGGGAGAGCTGTGCAAGGGGGGAAAAATTGAGTGCAAAAGTGTTTGGGGAATAGAAATAAAAACCGCAGCTCAAGGCTGCGGTTTTTCCCTTTAGTGCAGGAAGGTTACTTTTTATTGCAAAGTAGCGAAAGGATATTCCATTTCTAAATGGGTGCCGTCTGCCTCCAATCGTGTGTGTGGCTAAGGTTACCCTCAGCCCGTAAACTAACCACAATGATGCTTGAGTCCCCAAGCCCTCACGAGAAGTGAAGCCTCGGTGCTTGAGGCCTCTACTGACCACCTATGAAGGTGGTCAGTAGCAATCATTGAAGCCAGCTTAGATGCATACGGAAGCAGACGACATAAACTAGTCATACGAGAAGAGATACTCTTTTTTCTTTAAACAACTCTTCAAGTAATCAGAATCTCTCCAACAAACAATAAAGTCTTTATGTAGGACCTGTTGAGCTTGTTGGTTTACGTTGAAGCTTACTTGATTCTGACTGTTGCTCCAAGTTTTATTTTTAACTTTTTGAATCATGTGTAATTTTTTTTGCAGGTCAATATGTGGACAAGCAAGATAGTCAAAATAGAACATAAAATATTCAGCTGAAATGAACATATCCGGATGGGAAAGAAGGAAGATTTCAGCCTTTTGTATTAGATTGTTTCTTATTTGATCATATCCATCCTTGCTCCCTATATATAGCATGCAGGTCACCCATATAAAATAAAAATCATTTGTGTTTGAGCTGCTGTTTAGATGTTCTAAATATTCCTGCACTTTAGATTCATGTAATTGATATTTAGCGGGAAGCATAGTTAGGATTATTAAGAGGTTTAGTGTTTCAAGGCCAATCATATCGTTTGAATGATTTATGAAAATATTCATCGCCTGTTTAACATGGTCAAAAATTTTCTTATTAATAAGGTCTTTGTAATTTTCTGGCCAATTATTTGTAATTTCAATTATATCATTGATAAATCTACCAAGCCTATCGGTTGGTCTGATGCGAATGTCCATTGCATGAATAAAAAACAATAAATCTAAATCTACTAGAAGCCAGTTTAAATGATGTTCTTCCTTTTCCTGTAGACCTGATAATTTTGATAGATATGTAAGTGTGTTTTTGGTAATTGCACTAAATAAATAGTTTGAAATTGAATGGTATTCTACTTTATGTTTAGCTAGTGCCATCTTGAAATCGGAGATGGTTCTATTACCTTTCGATTCGGGTCTATTTAATTTTGATATGTATTCAAGGTCACTCCCTTCTAATTTATAGCGTGAAGAATAAAAGTCGTTAACTACAGTTTTCAACGAGTGTTTAGCTAGAGAAATATCAGTTGCAAAGGGCCGAGAGACCATCGTTGTCTTTGCTTCATTCAAGTACATCTTATATTCTAAAAGGGTGAGTTCAAGGCATTTAACAAATGCAACCCTAACGTTTTCAGCTCGATAAAAAACAAAATAGTCATCAACATAACGTCTAAAATCAAAATCCTTTGAAATTTTAAATCCACTCTCTTGCATTCTCTTGACAAGATTTAAGTCTATTTTTTGTAAAATTATTTCAGCGAAAATTCGGCTCACTTCAGGCCCAATAATTATCCCATTCGTTTCGCGGTAATTTATTAGCTGCATTAAATTGTCAAACTCACCGTCGAAACTACCTTTAGGCTTTGATTTTGCTAGACGCTTATCCTTTACAGCCCAGCCAATTGAATGGGTATATATACTAGGGAAGCATTTAGATATGTCGACTTGGAGCATACAGTGAAACTGCTTCTCTAGTCGATGATACTCATATGATTCGAAAAAACGATATAAGAAAGGATATTTTTTATACTTAAAGTAAGAGCTAGAGACAATTCTTTCTTCATCAATACTCTCTACACCATCAAGGAGATTCGAACCTCGTTGTGCTTTACCATAAAACTTTGTAGATTTTCTATATGGATATCTCAGTGAGAAAATGGATTTTGTACATGAATACTCAATTAGGTTATCGTATTCATGATAAAAATCACAAACTTTTAATTGTGCAGCAGGATGCATTATTGATATTGTTCTTGGACTTTTATTTCCCCCTCTACTTATTTGATAATCTAAAGGGATGTAAGTACCACCTGCATTATCGAAATTCAATCCTGATATTGTCTTATATGCATTTAAACATTGAGGCTCTTTGAGTCTCTGGTACATAGAAAAATTTGAAAACCACAATGGTAACTCATAGGGAAGGACATCAGTTAGAAGAGTTCTTAATTTATCTCTAGTATCAACCTTTATAATGTTAGACATCTTTCCATACCTGCATGATTTGAATCGTTTTAATTCGACTAAAATTACCTACTTTCTTATTTCTAACATTGCCATAAAAAGTTATTTTATTGATTGCATTCAACTGGTGTAGACTAAGTTGAAATCGTGCAGAGTTAAGATGATGTAGAAGAAATCCATCAATTGACTTCAAGCATTCAAATTCATCGGTAACATATTGATAGTTATGAGCAATGCCTGCTAATAAATTACCATTCCTCCCTTTCTTTACGATTTTTAACATCGAAAGATATTCAAGTCTCCGTTTTAGAAGACTGAAGTTGTTTTGTCTCTTATAGTCAGATAAACATGTAATGATTCTGGTTTTAATTTTGTTAAGTTTTGAACTAGATATTCTAGCCATTACTTTATTTGGTTTGTTGTTTGCCGGGCTAACTTGAATTGAGTATCCTAAGAAATCAAAATTTGCTTGGGACGAAGGTCCGCTAAAATATTTGCTCGATGTTTTATTGAACTCGAACCCCATTTCATTAGCTATTGCATCTATATGCTTTTCTACATCTAATTCTTGCCCTTGAGGAACAAGAATTACTATATCGTCTACATATCTAGCACTATAAATAACGCTAGGTGATGCGGAAATTTCATTATCTAATTTTTCTAGATATAATTCAGCTAGAGTAGGGCTAATAGAAAGCCCTCTGGGTAAACCATCATAATTATGAATGCTTTTGAGCCAAGTGCTTATTTGTCTTAGTATCTTCATGCACTCTGGCGATAAGATCAAATCATCTTCCATTTTTGTTATTAATTTTTGAAATGGAATGCTTTCATAACAATCCTTGATATCCAATCTAATTACATGATATTTTCCAGAGTCTTTTAATAACGATAATAGCTGTCTAATGATTCGGTTTCTATCTGATTGCCTGACTTTATATATCCTCCGAATGAATCTATCTAGTAGCCTTATTGATAAATCATCTTCTGCTATAGACGCGCTGAATACTTTTTTTCTTTTAACTAATGTGCTTTTTAGAGGGGATAAAGATAATTCTGAACGTCTCCAGTGATTTGAGATATTAACTATGGCTGTATCTATAGAGCCATGTTGAGATAGCAACCGCCACTTATATACATCTGCTGGAGTCAGTATTTTTACCAGCTGCTCTTTATCAAAGGTTTGTTTTAGCATGATTTTTCTAAATAACTGAGGCCATTAATACAAGGATGAAAATTGATGTTAAATATATTTTTGGTGTGGAAGTTGATTCGATTAACGAAGCGTGATCGGACGTTCGAGAAATAAGGTTTTATTACAGTGAAATATTCACTATCGGGCCTTCAATACAAAACCGTTTCCCGATAGGGATGGGGGCCGCCTACTGCCGCCTACTGTTGCATAGGTGCGACAATCTGATCTCGCCAGTGGTGGGCGAGGGATTGGTTCTGAGATAAGGGTTCCCCAATAGTTATCCCCGATAACACCGGGATGCGAGCAGTAAAAACAGTACATTGCCCCACTATTTCTAAGTACGGCTTTCAACTTTCCAATGGTCACCTTCACTAGATGGTTTGTTGTTTTTCTCACCATCCATACATCGAGTCACTTTATTTTTTCCTGTGCCCATTATAAGCGGGAACCAAATAGGATTTTGACCTTTGGTAAGCATAAAATAGACTGGATCTTCAATGGTTACGTTTTGTGGCTCTTTTGGGCTGCAAAGTAAAAAGTGAGGCCTTACATTTGGCCATGTATCTTCATCGCCGAAAATAGCCTTGAACCTCTTGTTTTTACTGTTTAACTGAGCGTTGCTAAAATAGCTATCGCCTTTAGCTTCAATCATCACAATATGGGTTGTGTTTTCGTGATCAACAAAAGCAAGAAGAAAATCGACATCCTCTTGAGTGCCTGATATTTGCAAGTCCACCTTTTTATTATTGTCGATGAAGTTTCGTGGGAATGTTTTTTCATCATGTTCTTGGGTGAGAAATAGGCTGGCATAGATCCAGTCAAGGTGATAATCCATAGCAGCAAAGTATTCACTGGGGATTGTGATACCGATGAGCCTAGATATCTCATCAAGCTGTATTTTATCCATGCGAAATTCTGGGTTTCCCAGCATTTGACCAATTAGGTAAAACCGCTCTTTTCGGTTAAACGATTTCAAATTATCAATTAGGCTGTTGCTCATATCAATCTCGAAAATGTATCTTGTCTGATAGGAAATAATGCAATGGAAATCGGTGTATATCGTAGGGTGTAATGAACGAAGTGAATTACATCTCTCTCTCGGATCGGCATGAAACCTGTATCTGATATTTTCCTCGGGGCTATGGGTCGGGTGTTGCCCCCTGTTGTTCGCCGAGGTGAGGGCACAAGGTCAGGAGCGCCGCCATGGACGACGGCGCAGACGCAGGCGGTACAGGGATGTACCGTCTGCGTCGTTCCGCCAGACCTTTTGCCTGAACCGAGGGAACCCGACGCAGGAGGGCGAACAAGTGGGGGTGGCCTTTCTTTTGGTGACTTTTCTTTGGCCACGCAAAGAAAAGTCACTCGCCAAGCCGCGCAGCGGCGGCGAAACCCCGTCGAGGACGGAGTCCTCGTGTCCTGCATGGCGAATCCATGCCAATTAGACGGCGATATTTCGCCAAGCAATGACGTTACCGACCCCCTCACCCTAACCCTCTCCCGCAAGGGGAGAGGGGACGGTTACCTTGGTGCAATGCGCTGCGCTTATTGCACCCTACCGCTTACCCGCAGGGAGAGGGGATGGTTACTGCGGACGATTACGCTTCGCTAATCGACCCTACTCGACCCTACTCGACCCCATTCGACCCGATTCGACCTTACAAATTGCCCCAAGCGTCGTATCCGCATGGGGGCATGGGCACAGCCCCGGGGGCTGACGGGAGCGCCCGTCGAGGGTGCAACCCTCGCACCTCGGCGCAGGCGCGGGAGACCGGCTGGTTTCCGCTAAAGTGGCTACCGCCCCTGACTGTCGCTACCAGATTGCGCCGTTGACCATTGATCTCGGAAAAGGGGTCAACAGACGCCCATCGCCATATTACGGAGCCAGAGTGGTCTTATCTATGGTTTTGATGAGCTAACTATCAGAAAAGAGTGATTTTTTGCGCTGGCACAAACTTTTATTAATTAGCGATTAGTTGATGATTGTCGGGGCTTGGCAGTGGCAGGGCGGTAGGGTGACGCCGCGAGAGGAGTGCAAACGGTAAAAAGAGGGGCGCGCAAACGGTAAAAAGCGAAGGGGCCCGCGGTGGGCCCCTTGTTGTTGGCGCTCGACGCGGCGCCGCTATTTGGCGGCGGGGGTTGGGAAGTATTTGCTGTGCAGCAGCGGGTATTCGCTGCTCGCCAGCACCTGGGTCAAGCCAGTCTGGAACTCCTTGACCAGTTCGTCGCTCACCGGATGGCTGAAGGCGAAGCAGAGCTGCTCCGAGCTCAGCACCCACTGCTCCTTGAAGCTGGCTGGGTCGATCTTTTGCTCTGCGACCAGCATCTCCATGGTGGTCTTGTGAGTTGACAGCAGATCAACCCGGCCGGAGGTGAGCATCTTGAGCGCCTGTGCCAGCCGATTGGCAGTCATCAGCCTGGTCTCGTCAAAGCCGTTGTTGAGCAGCAGCTGTTCCCCCACATCGGCCCGCACCGCGCCGATATTGAACGCCTTGGCATCGTCGAGCTTGGTGATGGTGATATTGCGCTCGGCCAATCCTACCAGCACGACTTCGATATAGCCGACGGGACAGGCCCACTTGAACAGGGGATCCCGTGCCTGGGTGCGGGCGGTGGAGAAGAGCACCGCATTGGGCTTTTGGGTCAGCAGGTAGTAGCCGCGCGCCCACGGCATGATAGTGATGGGCTGTGCCGGCGTGTTGGTCTTTTTCCATACCAGTTGCAGCAGCTCGACCGCGAGGCCGGTGGGGGCGCCGCTGGCATCGGCGTAGTTGTAGGGTTTGTACTCTTCGGTGATGTAGTGCAGTTTGCCGAGCTCAGGACTCGCCTGTGCGAGGGTGGCCAGCAGCGCCCCGGCCAATCCAATCCATGGTTTCATTTTTGCCATCCTGATCAAGGGAATATCTGCTCAAGTGTGACCAAGCTGGCCGATTTCGCCAAGGCGACGGAGCATGTTTGGCAAAAAAGCGCGGGTGCACAGTCCCATCCCGCGCCCTATGTCGGCGGCGATCAGGGCGTTAGCGCAGCGGCAGGTATTTGGCTTGCAGGGCCGAGAAATCCGCCGAGGCGACGACGTGGGTCAGCGCCTGCTGAAAGAGGGCGACCTCGCTGTCGGGCACCTGACGGCTGAAGGCGTAGCACAGCGGTCTGGCATCCAGCACGAAGGCGACATGAAAATCATCCGGCTTGAAGCCAAGCTGCTGCAGGGTTTGATAGCCCGCCAGCTTGTTGGTCGCAAACAGATCGGCGCGACCTGAGGTGAGCATTTTGGCCGCCTGGGTGAGGCGGTTGGCCAGCATCAGCTGGCGCTCATCGATACCGCGTTCGAGCAGCAGCTGTTTGGAGACGGTGGAGCGCACCACGCCGACCTTGTAGCTGCTGATCTCGGCCTCCGAGCCGAGGGTGATGTTGTCCGCCTTGCGCCCCAGCAGCACAAACTCCGAGTGATCGATGGGGCAGGCCCACTTGAAGAGTGCTTCCCGCTGCGGGGTGCGGGCGGTGGCAAACAGCACCACATTGGGTTTTTGTTGCAGCAGGTTGTAGCCCCGGGCCCAGGGCAGAATGCGGATGGGCTGGGGCGACACGCCCCGCACTTTCCAGATAAGCTGCATCAGCTCCACCGACAATCCGGTCGGCATCCCTTGCTGGTCGCTGAAATTAAACGGGGGAGAGATTTCGCTCAGATACTCGAGTTTGCCCGGATCGGCCTGCGCGAAGGTGGCCCACAAGAGCAGTAGCAGATGAGGTAGGTGCCATGTCCGCACGGGAAAGATCCTTCACAATCAACTATGTAGCCCAGTTTGACTGCTTGCGGCGGGAATAGCTAGCCACCTCTATTGCATCTTTCATCAATAAAATGGGCAGCGAACTGCTGCCCAGCGGGTGAGTGAGTGCTCAGCGCACCGGCAGGTATTTGGCCTGCAATTTGCGAAACTCTTCCGAGGCGAGGGCGCGGGTCAGGCCCTGCTGAAAGAGGGTGATCTCGCTGTCGGGCACCTGACGGCTGAAGGCATAGCAGAGCTGCTCGGCGCTCAGCACCATGGCCACGTTGAAGTCGTCGCTGCTCAGCTTCAGTTCGCGGATGGCGTCATATCCCGCCAGCTTGCTGGTGGCGAGCAGGTCGGCGCGGCCGGAGAGCAACATCTTCAACCCCTGCGACAGGCGGTTGGCCGGGATGATGTTGTTGTCATCCATGCCGTTGTTGAGCAGCAGCTGCTCGGCGGCATCCGAACGCACCGCGCTGATCTTGTATTGGCTCATCTGTTCGAAGGCGGTCAGGGTGATGTTCTGTGCTTTGCGGCCCAGCAGTATGTACTCCGAGTAGCCGATGGGGCATACCCACTTGAAGAGATCCTCCCGGGCCTGGGTGCGGGCGGTGGAGAAGAGCACCACGTTGGGCTTCTGGGTTAGCAAGTAATAACCCCGCGCCCAGGGCAGGATGCGTACCGGCTGGGGTGTTACGCCGCTGTGTTGCCAGATCATCTGCAGCAGATCGACCGCAAGGCCGGTGGGCTGGCCTTGCGGATCGCGGTAGTTGTAGGGGGGGTACTCTTCGGTGAGGTACTCGAGCTTGCCCAGATCAGCCCGGGCCGTCGAGGCCCAGCAGAGCAGCAACAGATGACAGATCAGCCATATCCTCATTGGGAACATCCTTAGCGATCAACCTTCCCTTGAGTGTGACCATGAACAGAGTAAATAGCCACTCACTGCCGTTACCAGCGGGCGCGGATCTGCCCGATGGGCTGGTAGGCCTCATCCCGCAGCCCCACCAGCAGGGTCTTGCCATCCGCTTGCAACCGGAACTCGCCGTAGCGGGCCGCTTCGTACTGCTCCCCCGTGCCCTCTTCAAAGAAGTAGGCATCGGGGCCGATCTGCCACTGCCGCTCGCTCTGGTGAACCTGCAATAGCCGCTCATCGCTGGCGAGCCGATCCGGTTTGCCATCGGCCACCAGAGTGGCCACCTGATGGGCATCGAGCCGGATCACCAGGGTATCGCTGCCCTTGTTTTGAGTAGTACGAGCGTCGCGGCTGGTCAGCTCGCGGGCAATCTCGTAGTTCAGCCGCATGTAATCCCCCTGCATCAGGGAGCGGGGATCGACCGGGGCGAGCCGCAGCAGCACCACTTCGCCGCTGCTCATGGCGCGCTCATAGCGCCAGACGGTGGCATTGATGCCTGCCAGGATGGCGAGGCCGCTCAGCAACAGGGAGAGCTGTCGGGTGACGGGTTTCATGTGTCGCTCCTTGCCGCGAAGGTGGTGAGCAGTTGGCGGGCACCCAGCAGCAGGATGCCGGAGCCCAGCAGCAGCCAGGATTTGGTCATCAGGGTGAGCCCCAGATCGTAGTAATAGAGCGAGCCATAACCGAGCAGCAGCAGGGCCGAGAGGGTCATCAGCCCCAGACTGCCGGCATAAAAGCCGAGGATCAGCACCAGTGCGCCCGCCCCCATGCCGGGGATAACGGCGCTGATCAGCACCAGCGGCAGGCCAAACAGCAGGGGGAGCCTCAGTTTCACCATCACCGCCAGCAGCAGGGCGGCGCAGATCAGCGGATTGAGCCAGAGCGGCAGGCGAGACAGCCCCAGTTCGTCCAGCACGCTGCTGCCGCCATCCCACAACGGGTGGTGCAGACGACCCAGCACCAGCAGGGAGAGGGCCAGCCCCAGCGTGATGGAGTGGTAGAGCTGGTGGCGCTCTGGATCCCTATCTGCCCGCAGCCAGCAGAAGGTGATGGCCGCCATCACCAGCGGCAGGGCCAGCAGTTGCAGCCCGAGGCAGGCAAGGCCAAGGGTGAGCAGCAGGGCCGCCGCCACGCTGTGAAACAGCCGCACCAGCCAGTGATCGAACAGCACGGCGATGGCAAGGGAGAGCAGGCACAACCCAAACCAGAGCAGGGCGTGATGAAGGTCCAGCTGATCGAGCAGACCATAGAGCAGCCAGGCATCGGCCGCCAGGGTGAGGGCCAGCACGAACTGATCCCAGAGATCGCCGCGCTGGCTGCGATTGAGGGCGTAGGCCCCCGCCAACAGCACGGCCCCGAGCAGCAGGGCACTGTTGGCCTCGCGGGTCAGCTGCTCGAAGGTGAGAAACAGGAAAAAGAGCAGGAACAGGGCGGCAATCCAGCCCACCAGCCCCAGCAGAAAGCGGCTCGACCAGTGGGGCTGGGTATCACGGGGCTGATCCCCTTCCACCAGATTGGCCTGTTGCAGTGCTTGCCAAAGGGTCAGATCACTCATGAGACCTCCGTTGTTGTTGCAGCCAGCGGGCGGCGGTGACAGAAAGGCCGATGGCAATCAGGCTCAGCAGCAAAAAACCGTTGATGTCGGGCTCCATCCACTTGCCCAGCGCCGCGAGGATGACGGCAATCAGACTGAGGCACCCCATGGCGAGTCCGGCGATAAATCTGTGATGCCAAAGTGCGTAGGCCGCGGCCAGCCAACCAAACCAGAGCGGCCACACCAGCGCAGATGCGGCATCAAACAGCGCCAGCAGGGTGAGCAGGGTAGCTCCTAGACCGGCAGCAAGGCCCGCCAGCCAGCTTGGCATCAGGCGCCAGCTGGCAGGTGCCAGCAGAAGCAGAGCCCAGAGGGCGGCGTTGAGCAGGGTAAGGCACCAGCCCAATCCCTCTTCATCAAAGGTAAAGAAGAGCGTGAACAAACCGAGCCGCCAGTAGAGCACCAGCGCCAGCTGGCCGAGCAGCCAGCTTAAGGTCCAGAGCAGGGGGCTTTGGCCAAATAGCGCCAGTGGAACCAGCATCAGCGCCCAGGTGGCGAACAGCTGCCAGGGATCGGCACCGGTCTGGTAGGTTTGACCCACCAGCGCCAGCAGGGCGCCGATATTGAGGGCGATAGCGAGCAGCAGTGCCTGACGGGGGGTATCCCCCAGCGGTTTTCGCCACAGCAGAAGCAGCATGGCGAGCAGCGGTGCCTCCAGCAGGGCGAGGCGGGAGACCCGGCCCAGCTCTTGCCAGTTGAAGGCGACGAAGAAAATAAGGCCAGCCCCGATGCAGAGGGCACCGAGCCAGAGCAGCAGCCGGTCAAACAGCCACTGCCAGCGCGCCGGATGGGGGGGAAGATCGGCGAGGGTCAGGGCGTCCGCCAGCTTCTCTGGCGCCAGCCGTCCCTGTTTGACCCATTCGAGAAGCGTCTCTCTTGATACGTTGTGCATGGGGGGACTCCACGAGGTTTGCCCCATTATGGCATGAGGCACCCGCAACCGTGCACTGTCCCTTGGCTCTGCGGCTGGTGGTTGCGACAGCGGATTACGTAGCAAACAAAGCAGCAAACAAAAAAGCCCTCCACAGGGGAGGGCTTGGTCATCGGGTACGGGCCATCAGGCAAAGATCAGGGTGCTCACCCCGAGGCCGACGAAGAGGATGGCGCAGGTGATGCGGATCCCCTTGAGCGGCAGCTTGTCTGCCCCCAGCTTGCCGATCAGCACCACAGGTACGTTGGCCAGCATCATGCCGAGGGTGGTGCCGGTAATGACCTGCACCAGCGAGTCATATTTGGCGGCCAGCAGCACGGTGGCGATCTGGGTCTTGTCACCGATCTCGGCGATGAAGAAGAGCACGAAGGTGGCCATAAAGGGGCCGTATTTATCGAGCGGGCTCTCCTCGTCATCCATCTTGTCCGGCACCAAAATCCAGATAGCCATGGCGATAAAGGCGATGGCGACCAGCCAGGTCATTATCTTGGGATCGAGCCAGCGGCTGATGAACTCGCCAATCCAGGCAGCGCCCGCATGGTTGAGCAGGGTAGCCGCCAGCATGCCGGCGATGATGGGCCAGGGCTTGCGAAAACGGCAGATGAGCAGCAACGCCAACAGCTGGGTTTTATCGCCGATTTCGGCAATAGCGACGCTGAGGGTTGAGGTTAACAAAGCTTCCATAAAAATGACCGGGGGACGGAATTGTTATAAACCAAAGACAAGCCTGCGCCATCCGTCCCCGGTATTGGCACTGGCCCGTCAAAGGTCTTGTCAAATCCATGGCTGGCATGGATCACCCTGACCATGGTGATTTGGCACCAAGTATGTTGATCAGGGTCGCAAACCGGTATTCATGCAATGGATGGCACCGGCGTGCGAGACTACTCCCCCTCGATGGGAGCGGGCATTCTAGGGAAAAACCGCATGAGTGACAAGGGGATCAGCCACCCACCAGCTTGACGCTGAAACCGGCTTTCTCCAGCTCGGTTTTGATCAGGTCCCGTTTATCTCCCTGGATCTCGATCACTCCCTCCTTGATACCGCCTCCGGTGCCGCACTTTTTCTTGAGCAGGGTGGCCAGGGATTTTTGCTGATCGGCGGGTACGCCATGAATGGTGATCACCCCGGCACCCTTGCGCCCCTTGGTCTCGCGGCGAATGCGCACGGTGCCGTCGGTGGGGAAGGGGGAGGCGGATTGGGGAGCGCTCTGCTCCTTGATCATGCCGCCATCTGTGCTGTAAACGAGGCGGCTGTTGTTGTCGTGACTCATGGCAATACTTTATGGGTTAGCTAAGCGGAGTTTGATTTTACTCAAATAAAAGTTGAAGACACAGCTTATAATGCCCCAAGTAAAAGCGAATTATTATTGTTTAACTTCAGGAGTCAGTCATGGTACTCACGCAGTTGTCACCGGGACAGAGTGCTCGCATCAAGAATATGAATCAGCTCGCCCGGCCGCTGCGCCGCAAACTGATGGTGATGGGCCTGTTGCCCCAGACTGAAGTCATTTATCTGCGCTCCGCCCCCCTGGGGGACCCGCTCCAGATCCAGTGCCAGGGGATCTGTCTCTCCATGCAAAAGAGTCTGGCCCAGCAAATAGAAGTCGAGCCGGTATAACCCCCTGTTCGGCTGCCGCTCCGGTCAAGAAAGTCACCGGGAGCGGTTCAGAGACAAGAAGTCGAACCTGCAAAGCGACTTGCCACACGCACGCGGCGGGTTCAGAAGAAAATAGAGGTAGAGCTGGTATGAATTATTCCCTGGTAACGGTAGGTAACCCCAATAGCGGCAAGACCTCCCTGTTCAACGCCCTGACCGGCGCCCGCCAGCAGGTAGGCAACTGGAGTGGTGTCACCGTCGACAAGAAGATGGGTGAGTTCAGCGCGGGTGAACATCACTTCAAGCTGATGGATCTGCCCGGTATCTATAGCCTGGCCAGTCAGGATGGCAGTCTGGACGAGCAGATCGCCAGCCGCTTTGCCCAGGGCCAACAACCCGATCTGCTGCTCAACGTGATCGACGCCGCCAATCTGGAGCGCTCCCTCTACCTCACGCTGCAACTGCGCGAACTGGGCCTGCCCATGGTGGTGGTGCTCAACAAGCTGGATATCCTGCAAAAGCGCCGCATCGTCATCGACGAGAGCAAGCTCGGCAAATCCCTCGGTTGCCCGGTGGTGGCCCTCTCTGCCCACAACAGCAAGCAGGTTGCCGCATTCAAGCAGCAGATCCGGCAGTTTATCGGTCAGCCGCAAGCGGCCTTGCAGCTCGATTACGGCCACGAGCTTGAAACCGATCTGGCGGAGCTGGAGACCCTGCTCGCCCCGCATCACCTCACTACCCGTGGCCGCGCCCTGCGCCTGCTGGAAGAGGATGCGGTGATGCAGGAGACCCTGCTGCCCGGTCAGCAGGCGGCCGCCGCCAATGTGGTAGCTCGTGCCCATCAGGGACAGGATATCGACCTGCAGCTGGCGGATATTCGCTACGGCCATATCCACCAGTGGGTACAACAGGCTCGTCAGCAGAAGGGCAAGCTCACCGAGGCCCAGAGCGAGTGGCTGGATCGGGTGCTGCTCAATCGCTGGATTGGCATCCCCTTCTTCCTGTTTGTCATGTACCTGATGTTCCTGTTTGCCATCAACGTCGGCAGCGCCTTTATCGACTTCTTCGACATCATGGGCGGCGCCCTGTTTGTCGATGGGGTGCACCACCTGCTGGGGCTGATCAATGCCCCCGAATGGTTGGGCGCCATTCTGGCTGACGGCTTCGGGGTTGGTTTGCAGACCGTGGCCACCTTTATTCCGGTGATTGGCTGCCTCTATCTGTTCCTCGCGGTGCTGGAGAGCTCCGGCTATCTGGCCCGTGCCGCCTTCGTGGTGGATGCTCTGATGCGCCGCCTCGGCCTGCCGGGCAAGGCGTTCGTGCCGATGCTGATGGGCTTTGGTTGTACCGTCCCCTCGGTGATGGCGACCCGTACCCTCAACTCCGAGCGGGAGCGGCTGATGACCTCCGCCATGGCTCCCTTCATGTCGTGCGGTGCCCGTCTGCCGGTTTACGCCCTGTTTGCGGTGGCTTTTTTCCCCGAGTCTGGCCAGAACCTGGTGTTCGGTCTCTACCTCATCGGCATTCTGGTGGCGGTGCTCACCGGCCTGTTGCTGCGCAGCACCCTGCTGCCGGGCAAGAGCGACTCCATGCTGATGGAGATGCCGGATTACGAGTGGCCGCGGCCGGTCAACGTTGCCATCAAGACCTGGCAGAAGCTCAAATCCTTCGTCTTTGGCGCCGGTAAAACCATCGTACTGGTGGTCGCCGTGCTGAGCGTGCTCAATTCCCTGGGTACCGATGGCAGCTTTGGCCATCAGGAGCAGGAGAGCTCGGTCCTGAGCAAGATCAGCCAGGCGGTGACCCCGGTGCTGCACCCCATCGGTGTGCGCGATGACAACTGGCAGGCTACGGTCGGTATCGTCACCGGTATCTTCGCCAAAGAGGCGGTGGTCGGTACCCTCAACAGCCTCTACGCCGGTGGTGGTGGTGAAGAGGAGGAGAGCGAGTTCTCGCTGGTGGCCAGCTTCCACGAGGCGATAGATGCCGTGGCAGCCAATCTGGCGGAGATCAACCCGAGCGACCCCATGGGGCTTGATGTTGGCAACCTTGACGACCAGAAAGCTGCCGCCGAGGCGCAGGAGGTCGATGTCTCCACCTACGGCAATATGCAGACCCACTTCGATGGGGCGGCCGGTGCCTTTGCCTACCTCTTGTTCGTGTTGCTCTACATGCCTTGCGCCGCCGCCATGGGCGCGCTGGTGCGGGAAACCGGTCGTCAGTGGGCGCTAATGACGGCGGTATGGTGCAACTATATGGCCTTTATGTGCGCGACCCTCTTCTATCAGGTCGCGACCTTTGCCGCTCATCCGGAGCAGAGCCTGTTCTGGATCGTCAGCTACGGCCTCTCTCTGGTACTGCTCTGGTGGGCCGGTCGCCGTCACGGTGACATCGTTGCCCGCAAGGTGGTGACCTTATGATCCTGCGCGAGCTGGGGGATTACCTCGCCGCGCAGCAGAAGGTGAGCCGGCGTGATCTGGCTCGCCACTTCCACACCTCGGAAGATGCGGTGGAGGCCATGCTCGGCGTCTGGATGCGCAAGGGGCGGGTCATCAAGCGTGAAAGCCGTATCTGTGGTGGCAGTTGCTGCGGCAAGAGCGAGGAGGTGATGTTCGAGTGGTGTGACGCGGGCCAGATTGGCATCAAGATCCGCTAAACGACTACCTAACCTCATCACCAAACATCGAACAATAAAAAACGGCAGATCCTGCGCAAGGGTCTGCCGTTTTTATTGCTGAAAACAGGCGAGATCAGGCGCTCTGGCGAGCCTCGCTCAGCAGTGCCAGCGCCGGTTGGGCGTTGTCTGGCATCAGCCGGTAGGCCTTGTGATGTTTGACCAGGGTGGTCTTCTTGTTGCCCTGGCTCAGCAGCAGGCCGTGCTTGAAGGCCGCCTCAGCCAGCACCTTCTCGTCACCGCGCACATAGAGGGTGAGGGGTTTGACAAGCTCACCGTCCTCGATATGGCCTTCATATTCGCTATGGCTTACCACCAAGCTCGCCTGACCGCCCGATTGCAGGCGCAGCTTGGCGTTCACCTCGCTCTCGGTCAGCACCAGCCAGCCTGCCGCTGAGAGCTCCTCCAGCAGGGCAGCCAGCTTGGCTCCCAATTGCCGCGGATTGGTCATGGCGCACTGGTACTGGAAGGCGATGCGCTCCAGCAATCCCTTGAGATCGGCCCCCGCACCCAGAGTGCGGCCAAGCTGCACCCAAGCTTTCAAATCTTCCATCACCAGACGGGAGAAGCGCTTCTCCTTGAGGGAGTCGGCCATCCAGGTGCAGAGAAAGTGGCTCTC
Organism: Aeromonas sp. R1-2; assembly: GCF_040908505.1. NCBI lineage: Bacteria > Pseudomonadati > Pseudomonadota > Gammaproteobacteria > Aeromonadales > Aeromonadaceae > Aeromonas > Aeromonas sp. R1-2. The sequence goes on from NZ_JBFODU010000024.1 coordinate 94,530, forward strand.
TTGGGCCGGAGTGCGCTTGCCCGCCTTTTGTTCGGCGGTGCGGGCCAGTTCGGCCAGGCTCAGGGTGGCCATCTCGAACAGGGCCTGATTGTAGGTCGGAGAGGTCATAAGCAATCCTTCAGTTGACCACCAGGGGCCAACACCGATGACAGAGATGGCAAAGGCGCCAGTGGCGCCTTTGCGGTTCAATAGAGCAACTGCCCGCCTTATTTCGGCTGACGGGGCTTCTTGGCTGCAGCCAGACGCTTGAGGCGCTGACCCTGCAGCTTGGCTTCGGCCATCACCTGGGCCACGGCGTTATCTTCACGCTGCGGGCGCTTGCCAAAGCGGCGACGCTCTTGCAGCTGCTTGATCAGCTCGTCACGGCTGCTCACCTCATAGCCAGGCACCATGATGCGGCGGATCTTCTGGCCGATCAGGGCCTCGATCTCCAGCAGAGTGCGCTCCTCTTCACGGCTGACGAAGGAGATGGCCATGCCGCGTTTGCCGGCACGACCGGTACGGCCGATGCGGTGCACGTAATCTTCCGCCAGGAACGGCAGATCATAGTTGACCACGTATTCCAGATCCGGAATGTCCAGACCACGGGCGGCCACTTCGGTGGCGACCAGTACCCGTACCTTGCCTTCCATGAATTCGCGCAGGGCGCGGCGACGGTTGCCCTGGGCCTTCTCGCCATGGACAACGGCGGACTTGATGCCGTCGAGGTTCAGCTCCTCGACCAGCACATCACAGCTCTCGCGGGTACTGGCGAACACCAGCACCTGCTGCCAGTTCTGCTTGCCAATCAGCTCGGAGAGTAGCTCGCGCTTGCGCTTCTGCTCGACCGGATAGACGGTGTGGCTGACGGTGTCGGCGGTGGAATTCTGCTTGTTGACGCTGACGATCTGCGGTCTGTCCAGCATCAGGTTGGCCAGCTTCTTCACCGCGTCGGAGAAGGTGGCGGAGAAGAGCAGGTTTTGACGGGTCTTGTTGACCGCTTGCAGGATCTTCTGCACATCGGCACTGAAGCCCATGTCGAGGATGCGATCCGCTTCATCCATCACCAGACACTCGACGCCGGAGAGGCTGAGGTTGCAGGCGGTGAGGTGCTCCAGCAGACGGCCCGGGGTGGCCACAATGATGTGAGCGCCCGCTTTGAGCTTCTTGGCCTGCACGTCCTGTTTGCCACCGCCGACGATGGTGATGGTGGTGATATCGAGATACTTGGCGAAGTCATTGATGTTGCTCGCCACCTGAGCCGCCAGCTCGCGGGTCGGGGTCAGGATCAGCACACGGGCGTTGGAAGGCTGGACCGGAGCCGGATTGTCTACCAGACGCTGCAAGATGGGCAGGGCGAAGGCGGCGGTCTTGCCGGTACCGGTCTGGGCGCTGGCCAGCACATCGCGGCCACGGCGAATGGCCGGGATCGCCTGTTGCTGCACAGGGGTCATCTCCTGATAACCGCAATCTGAGACAGCACGCAAAATCTCGGGGGCAAAATCGAACGATTCAAATCTCATAATGGGTTCCTGTGTTCCAGCTGGGCTGTGTTTGGCTTGGTTAGCTCGGCATGAGCGAGACGGAGGTTGTAACCACCGACGGCTGCGCCTGACATCAAGTCAGAGAGTGAGCCGGAAAATGGCGGGCGCGAAGTGTAACAGATAGACGTCACAAATTCTGCCTCAAATGGTTGTCCTTTTCTCATCCTTTGTGGTGTGAATGGCGGTTGAAAGCAATCATTTGACTCCCAAATGCCAAGCTTGGAGGTGTGGGCTAACGGTTTTGGGCAAGGACGAAAGGGATATCTATGGAACTGGAACAGTTAAAACGCCAGCTGGAGCAGCTTGGCGAGCGCAATGACAGCATGCAGCAGGCACGTCACCGCAAGCTGCTCAATATCACCCGCGACACGGGGGAGTTGCTGTCAGTGCTGGTGCAGACCCGTGGGGCGCAGGCGGTGCTGGAGATTGGCACCTCCAATGGTTACTCCACACTCTGGCTGGCAGAAGCGGTGCGTCGGCTGGAGGGGCACGTTACCACCATTGAGCTGGATGAGAATAAGCGCGTGCTGGCCCATGACAACTTTCAGAGGGCAGGGCTGGCCCCTTGGGTAACCTTGCTGGCAGGGGATGCGAGTGAGCTGTTACCGACCTTGCCGCAAGCCGGCTATCAGCTCATCTTCCTCGATTCGGATCGTCAGCACTACCGGGCATGGTGGCCACAGATCCGCCGCCTGCTGGCACCCCGTGGCCTGCTGGTGGTTGATAACGCCATCTCCCATCGCAGCGAGATGGTGGAGTGGATGAACGAGGTCGGGCAGGATCCGGCCTTTGCCACCTCGCTGGTGCCGGTCGGCAAGGGGGAGTGGCTGGTGGTGCGTGTGTAGGGAGAGTGAGTATGGAATTGAACACCATGGAGCCAAAAGCAGTGGTAGAGGCCTATTGGCAGGAGATGCAGAGCAATGACTTTGCGAAGGCGGCAAGCTGGCTGGGAGATGATTTTTTCTGTGACTGGCCCCAATCGGGAGAACGGATTGTGGGGCGAGAGAATTTTATTGAGATCAATCGTCGCTACCCCGCCGCTGGCCTGTGGCGCTTCGAGATTGTCCGTCTTCTGGCACAAGGGAGTGAGGTGGTCAGTGAGGTGCTGGTCAGCGATGGGGTCGTAAATGCTCGCGCCATCACATTTCACCATGTTGCGGAAGGTAAAATTCAACAGCAGACCGAGTATTGGCCCGATGAGTATGCCGCGCCAGAATGGCGCAGTTCTTGGGTTTGTCCGATGCCAAAGAGTTAGCCATCGCTATTCACTGGCGGCATGTCAAAGAAATCAGCCCCGCATTGGCGGGGCTGATAGTGAAAGTGCATCAGGGTCTTGGCCGGTCGGATCAGACCGCCAGATAGTCCATGATCCCTTCGGCCGCTTTGCGCCCTTCGTAGATGGCAGTCACCACCAGGTCGGAGCCACGCACCGCGTCGCCACCGGCGAACACCTTGGGGTTGCTGGTCTGGAAGGCATACTCCGCCTGTTCGCGCGCCTTGATGCGATCCCGGTTGTCGAGCTCGATGCCGAACTCCGCCATCCAGGGCTGGGGGTTGGGTTGGAAGCCAAACGCCATCACCACGGCATCGGCGGCCAGCACCTGCTCGGAGCCCTCGATGACCACCGGATTGCGGCGACCATTGGCATCGGGTTCACCCAGCTCGGTGCTCACCACCTTGATGCCGACGGTGCGACCGTTGGCATCCAGTTCGACTGCCACCGGTTGCAGGTTGAACATGAATTCAACCCCCTCCTCGCGGGCATTTTTCACCTCCCGCTTGGAGCCCGGCATGTTCTCCTCGTCGCGGCGATAGGCGCAGATCACCTTGGCGGCCCCCTGACGGATGGCGGTCCGCACGCAGTCCATGGCGGTATCGCCACCGCCCAGCACCACCACCTGCTTGCCAGCGAAGTCGATATAGTCGGCTTGCGCCTTCTCAAAGCCCAGCAAGCGGTTGGCGTTGGTGATGAGGTAGGGCAGGGCGTCATAGACGCCCGGCGCCTCTTCGTTGGCAAAGCCGCCCTTCATGTACTTGTAAGTGCCGACCCCAAGGAAGACCGCATCGAACTCGCCAAGCAGATCGGCGAAGGTGATGTCCTTGCCCACTTCGGTTTCGAGACGAAACTCCACGCCCATCCCCTGGAAGATCTCGCGGCGACGCTGCATTACCTCTTTTTCCAGCTTGAAGGAGGGGATGCCGAAGGTGAGCAGGCCACCGATCTCCGGATACTTGTCAAACACCACCGGGGTGACGCCATTGCGTGCCAGCACATCGGCACAGGCGAGGCCTGCAGGGCCGGCACCGATGACGGCGACCCGCTTGCCGGTCTTGACCACGTTCGAGAGATCGGGCTTCCAGCCCATCTCGAACGCCTTGTCGGTGATGTATTTTTCGATGTTGCCGATGGTCACCGCGCCGAAGCGATCGTTGAGGGTGCAGGAGCCCTCGCAGAGGCGATCCTGCGGGCAGACCCGACCGCACACTTCCGGCAGGCTGTTGGTCTGGTGGGATAGCTCCACCGCCTCAAGAATGCGCCCCTCTTTGGCCAGTTTCAGCCAGTTGGGGATGTAGTTGTGGACCGGACACTTCCACTCGCAATAGGGGTTGCCGCACTCGAGGCAGCGATCCGCCTGCATCTGTACCTGCGGCTGATTGAAGGACTCGTAGATCTCCACAAACTGGATTTTGCGGATCTTGAGCGGCTTCTTGGGCGGGTCGACCCGCTGGACATCGATAAACTGAAATACGTTCTGGCTCATAGGGTTCCCTCCTTATTGCGCCTGGATTCTGAGTTCTGCACTGGAACGGCTGGTGTGACCCAGCAGCGATTTCACGTCGCTGGACTTGGGTTTGATCAGCCTGAACTTGGGCACATAGGAGTCGAAGTTGGCCAGGATCTCCTCGGCGCGCGAGCTGCCGGTCTCATTGAGGTGCGCCGTGATGATGCCGCGCAGGTGCTCCTGATGGATGGCGAGATCCGCCACATCCAGCAGTTCCACCAGCTCGGGGTTGGTGCGCTTGGCGAAGTTGCCGCACTCGTCGAGCACGTAGGCAAAGCCGCCGGTCATGCCCGCCGCGAAGTTGACGCCGGTCTGACCCAGTACGGTGACGATGCCGCCGGTCATATATTCACAACCGTTGTCGCCAATCCCCTCGACTACCGCCAGGGCGCCGGAGTTACGCACCGCGAAACGCTCGCCGGCAGTGCCTGCGGCGTAGAGTTTGCCGCCGGTGGCGCCGTAGAGGCAGGTGTTGCCGATGATGGCCGCTTCATGGGACTTGAACGCCACGCCGACATGGGGCTTGATCACCAGCTTGCCGCCGGTCATCCCCTTGCCCACATAGTCGTTGGCGTCACCGGTGAGGATCATCTCGAGGCCACCCGCGTTCCAGACGCCGAAGCTCTGGCCTGCGGTGCCGTTGAAGTGTACCTTGACCGGATCCGCCGCCATCCCCTGATTGCCGTGACGTTTGACGATCTCGCCCGAGAGGCGCGCACCCACCGAGCGGTCGGTGTTGCGAATGTCGTAGCGGAACTCGCCACCGCTTGAGGTTTCCACCGCTTCCAGCAGATCTTCCACCATCTTGAGGTTGAGCGGCCCCTTGTCGAAGGTGGGGTTGTGCTGCTGGCTGAACAGGCTGGAGCCTGCCGGAGCAACCGGACGGGCCAGAATGCCGGAGAGATCCAGCTTGGCCTGACGGGCGGTGAGGCCGGGCAGGGCTTCCAGCAGATCGGTGCGGCCAATCAGGTCGGTCAGCTGGGTGACGCCGAGCTGGGCCATCAGCTCGCGGGTCTCTTCAGCGATGAACTTGAAGTAGTTCATCACCATCTCCGGCAGGCCGGTGAAGTGCTCGCGACGCAGCTTCTCATCCTGAGTGGCAACGCCGGTGGCGCAGTTGTTCAGGTGGCAAATACGCAGGTATTTGCAACCGAGTGCCACCATGGGGCCGGTGCCAAAGCCGAAGCTCTCGGCGCCGAGGATGGCCGCCTTGATGATGTCGAGGCCGGTTTTGAGACCACCATCCACCTGCAGCCGCACCTTGTGACGCAGACCGTTGGCGACTAGCGCCTGCTGGGTTTCAGCCAGACCCAGCTCCCACGGGGAGCCGGCATATTTGACCGAGGTGAGGGGGCTCGCGCCAGTGCCGCCGTCATAACCTGAGATGGTGATGAAGTCGGCATAGGCCTTGGCCACGCCGCAGGCGATGGTGCCCACGCCGGGCTCGGAGACCAGTTTCACCGACACCAGACAGCTCGGGTTGATCTGCTTGATGTCGAAGATGAGCTGGGCCAGATCCTCGATGGAGTAGATGTCGTGGTGCGGCGGCGGCGAGATCAGGGTTACGCCGGGCACGGAATAACGCAGCTGGGCGATCTGGGCGGTGACCTTGTCACCGGGCAGCTGGCCACCTTCGCCAGGCTTGGCACCTTGAGCCACCTTGATCTGCACCACATCTGCGTTCATCAGGTAGTGAGGGGTGACGCCAAAGCGGCCGGAAGCCACCTGCTTGATGCGGGAGTTCTTCTCGGTACCGAAACGCTTGGGATCTTCGCCACCTTCGCCGGAGTTGCTCTGACCGCCGAGGCGGTTCATGGCGACAGCCAGCGCCTCGTGGGCTTCAGGGCCGAGGGCACCGATGGACATGGCGGCGGAGTCGAAGCGGGGGAACAGCTTGTCGGCTGGCTCAACCTGATCCAGCGCGACCGGATTGTCGACCTTCTTCAGCGCCAGCAGATCGCGCAAGGTGGCAACCGGGCGCTCGTTGACCAGACGGGCGTACTCCTTGTAATCGGCATAGTTGCCGGAGCGCACCGCCGCTTGCAGGGTCTGCACCACATCCGGGTTGTAGGTGTGGTACTCGCCGCCGTGGACGAACTTGAGCAGGCCGCCATGGGGGAGGGGCTTGCGCACCAGCCAGGCCTGACGGGCCAGATTGTGCTGATCCTGCTGGATGTCGGCAAAATCGGCACCCTGAATACGGCTCGATACGCCGCGGAAGCAGGTATCGACCACCGACTTGGCCAGGCCCACAGCTTCGAACAGCTGGGAGCAGCGGTAGCTGGCGACCGTGCTGATGCCCATCTTGGACATCACCTTGTAGAGCCCCTTGTTGATGCCGTTGCGGTAGTTGACCATGGCCTGGCGCAGGGACATGGTGAGCACGCCCTCTTCAACCTGTTTGGCCAGGGTTTCGTAGGCGAGATAGGGGTAGATGGCGGTCGCGCCAAAGCCCAGCAGCACCGAGAAGTGGTGCGGATCGCGGCAGCTTGCGGTCTCCACCAGAATGTTGGCGTCGCAGCGCAGGTTGTTGTCCACCAGGGTGCGCTGCACTGCACCCACCGCCATGGCGGCCGGGATCGGCAGGGTATCGGCGCTGATATCGCGATCCGACAGCACCAGCAGTACGGTGCCACTCTTGGCAGCAGTTTTTGCCTCCTCGCAGATACGCAAGATGGCCGCTTCCAGCCCCTCTTCGGGCTTGAAGTTGAGGCTGATCACCTGATGACGGTAGTACTCACCTTCCAGTGCCAGTAGCTGGTGGAAGTCGGAGTAGAGCAGGATCGGTGACTGGAACAGCACCCGGTGGGCGTGGCCGAAGGTCTCGTTGAAGACGTTCTGCTCGCGACCGATACAGGTGGCCAGCGACATGACGTGGTTTTCCCGCAGCGGATCGATGGGCGGGTTGGTCACCTGGGCAAACATCTGGCGGAAGTAGTCATAGAGGGTACGCGGGCCGGAGGAGAGCACCGCCATCGGGGTATCATCCCCCATGGAGCCCACCGCCTCCTGACCATTTTCACCCAATACCCGGATGATCTGATCCAGCTCCTCGAAGGAGTAGCCAAACAACTTCTGATAGGTTTTCAGCTGATCGTCGGAGAACTCGCGGCTACCGGTCTGGCTGTCGTCCATCTGCTCGAAGGGGACCAGTCGGCGGCAATGTTTATCCATCCACTGCTTGTAGGTGTGGCGGTTTTTGAGATCGTCATCGATCTCGAAGCTGGTCCACACCTTGCCGTTGCTGGTATCCACAACGAACAGCTCGCCCGGGCCGACACGGCCCTTCTCCAGCACTTCGTCCGGGGTGTAGTCCCAGGTACCGACTTCTGAGGCGAGGGTGATGAACTTGTCCTTGGTGATGACGTAGCGGGCCGGACGCAGGCCGTTTCTGTCAAGGGCGCAGGTGGCGTAGCGACCATCGGTCATGACGATACCGGCGGGGCCATCCCACGGCTCCATGTGCATGGAGTTGAAGTCGTAGAAGGCGCGCAGGTCGTCATCCATGTTCGGATGTTTTTGCCATGCAGGCGGGATCAACAGGCGCATGGCGCGGAACAGGTCCATGCCACCGGCGAGGAAGAGATCCAGCATGTTGTCGAGACTGGAGGAATCCGACCCCGTGGTGTTGACGAAGGGGGCCGCTTCCTGCAAATCGGGAATGAGCGGCGTCGCAAACTTGTAGCTGCGCGCCTTGGCCCACTGGCGGTTGCCGGCGATGGTGTTGATCTCGCCGTTGTGGGCCAGATAGCGAAACGGCTGCGCCAGCGGCCAGCGCGGGCTGGTGTTGGTGGAGAAACGCTGGTGGAAGACGCAGATGGCCGCCTGCATACGGATGTCGGCGAGATCCAGATAGAAGCGCGGCAAGTCCACCGGCATGCACAGCCCTTTATAGACGGTGACCAGGTTGGAGAGGCTGACCACGTAGAAGTAGTCGTCGTTGACGCGCTTTTCGATGCGGCGACGCACGATATAGAGACGGCGCTCGAGATCCTTGTCGACCCAGCCGGGCGGGGCGTTGACAAAGACCTGTTCAATGCTGGGCAGGGAGGCTTTGGCGATGGTACCCAGTACGTTGGTATCGACAGGCACCTTGCGCCAGCCGACCAGACTCAGGGTCTCTTTTTCCAGCTCTTCGTCGATGATGTCGCGGGTCTGCTGGGCCAATACGGGGTCAGGGTTGAGAAACAGCATGCCGACCGCATAGTTGCGGCCAAGGTGCCATCCCTTCTCCTCGGCGACAGCTCTGAAGAAGCTGTCCGGTTTTTGCAGCAGCAGGCCACAACCGTCGCCGGTCTTGCCATCGGCGGAGATCCCGCCGCGGTGCTGCATGCGAGCCAATGCTGACATCGCGAGACGGACAAGCTTGTGGCTGGCTTCCCCTTCCATGTGGGCCAACAGGCCGAAGCCACAGTTATCCCTCTCCAGCTTTGGATCATATAGTGACATTGCATTTCTCCCTTGCTCGGCCTTGTATCGCACAGTCATCACCTGACTGCATAAATTGCGATTGGCTCTTGTGGTTCCGTCTGCCTGACGTGGCGAATCTCCAAACTAATGGGATTTTCTGGCGAGGTCAATCGCAGGTCAGGTTTGTCTTCATGGTTACATTCGCATAACAAAATGTCGGGTTAGGGGGATTAGCTCGCAGTTATGGAGTGTTTATTCTGTGCGGCTTGATTTTGTTGGTTAAATATATCGCCATTGACGGGCTCAATGGTGCGCTCGGCGACGATGGGCGAATGTAGTAATTTTACCAACCCGATGTGGCCGACAGCGGAAGGGATCACATTTTCAATATCCCATGCTTGCAATTGTGTGCTGTCGGGTCTCTTTGAATTTTTCATTGTTCAACAGTGGGTTATCAGGTCTCATTTTCATATGGATGTTTACTGTTTGAATCGTCAAAGAACTGTAAAAATCCTTTTTTTGCGCTTTTTCTCTATATTTATTCAAAATTGGTCGGGTATTTATATGTTTACCCTCTCCGCGAGCTTGATCCAGCTCAGCCCCTGTTTTGCGCAAGCTCGTACAATGGCGCTCCTTTAGCGGAGGTGTCATGCAGTTACACGAACTCGTCAATACATTCGGTCAGGATCTCAAGCAGCGTCATGGTCAGAAGATCCACAAACTCTCCATCCACGGGGCCTTCACCTGCCCGAACCGTGACGGCACCCTGGGCCGTGGTGGCTGCACCTTCTGCAACGTATCCTCTTTTGCTGACGAGTCGGCTCAGCAACTCTCCGTGGTGCAACAACTGCTGGCTCGCCGGGACGAAGTCACCCGTGCCAAGCGCTATCTTGCCTACTTTCAGGCCTATACCAGTACCTATGCCGAAGTCGAATATCTGCAGCGGATGTATGAAGAGGCGCTGTCAGTGAGCGATATGGTGGGGCTCTGTGTGGGCACTCGTCCCGATTGCGTGCCGGATGCGGTGCTGGATCTGTTGGCGGGCTATCAGGCCCGGGGTTACGAGGTGTGGCTGGAGCTTGGGCTGCAAAGCGCCAATGACAAGACCTTGCAACGGATCAACCGTGGCCACGGTTATGCCGCCTATGAGGATGCGGTAAGACGTGCCCATCAGCGCGGCATCAAGGTATGTGCTCATCTGATCGTCGGCCTGCCGGGCGAAGTGCCGATGGACAGCCTCGATACCCTGCATCGCATCGTTGAGACCGGTGTTGAGGGGATCAAGTTGCATCCGCTTCATGTGGTTGAAGGCAGTACTCTCGGCAAGGCGTGGCAGGCGGGGCGGCTTGAGGTATTGACGCTGGATCAGTATGTGGAGGCGGCCGTTGCCATGATCCAGCACACGCCGCCCGAGGTGGTGTATCACCGGATTTCGGCCTCCGCGCGCCGTCCGACTCTGTTGGCGCCAGCCTGGTGTGAAAACCGCTGGACTGCCATGGCGGATATTGCCAAAGCACTCTCATTGAATGGCCCGCAAGGTCACGCGTTGGGCAGACCCTTCATACTTCCTGACCTATAATTGAGCACCAGATTATTATTTTCACGTAAAACATAGGGTTATATAAAAAACTTCATACCCTAAACTATAGTTTTGGTACGTGCCGGTTGATATAGTGGTGCGCCATAATAAATGTCATTATCAATTAACTCCGACATTCACCCTGATTGCAGTGTTAGCATGGTGTTGATGAGCCGATTATTTTTACCAATAACGAATCATGCCGCCATTGCTGCTGTGCCGGGAAATTGGGGATGAGTGTCGCGATCTATCTGGACAGGTTTATCCCCTGATCAGTCTCATCAGCGGGAAGGCCACTCGGTTTTAGCGTGGCTATAGCAGGGAAATAGGAGCGATGAACGCTCTTATCTACCTCATTTATGCAGTGACAGGATGCTATGCAAGCAGAAACAAGTCGTATTGATGAGTTATTGGAGTGTCTGGTCTTCTTGACCCGTTTTTATGGTGTGCCCAACAGTCAGGATGCCCTGACGACCGGGTTGCCACTGGTCTCCGGACGCCTGACTACCGCACTCTTTTGCCGTGCTGCCGAGCGGGGCGGGTTATCCGCCCGTGAAGTGATCCAGCCACTGGCTGATATCTCTCCCTTGCTGCTGCCTTGTGTATTGCAGATGCGCAGTGGTGGCGCCTGTATATTGCTGGAGTGGAACGAAGATCGCAGCCAGGGGAAAGTGATTTTCCCGCAGGCCGGTGATGCCGCGCAATGGCTGACCGCAGCCCAGTTGGGTGATGAGTATCTGGGGCGCCTCTTCTATGTAAAGAAGCAGTTCAAGTTTGACGAGCGCTCGCCCAAGGTACTGGAAACCCGTGATGGACACTGGTTCTGGAGCACCTTGTTCGAATCCCGCGGCATCTATCGCGATGTGCTGATCGCCTCCATTCTGATCAACCTGTTTGCCATCGCCAGTCCGCTCTTTACCATGAACGTTTATGACAAGATTGTGCCCAATCTGGCGTTTGATTCGCTCTGGGTGCTGGCGGTCGGGGCCATGGTGGTCTTTACCTTCGATTTTGTGATGCGGCAGTTGCGTAGTTACTTTATCGACATTGCCGGTAAAAAGTCTGATGTGCTGCTGTCCGCCAAGATTTTTGCCAAGGTGATGGGTATGAGGATGGAGTCTCGTCCCGCTTCCACTGGCGCGTTCGCCAAACATCTGCAGGAATTTGAATCGGTGCGGGAGTTTTTCACCTCCGCAACGGTTTCTACTCTTATCGATCTGCCCTTTGCCGTCTTCTTCCTTTTTATTATCTGGATGTTTGCAGGCGTAATGGTGGTGGTTCCCATCGTCGCCATGTTGATCCTCATCGCCTACAGCTTTTATATTCAGGAGCCCCTCAAGCAGTCCATCGAAGAGGGTTCACGCCTTGCGTCCCAGAAGAACGCCAACCTGATTGAAAGTATTTCAGGGCTGGAAACCGTCAAGATTTTCGGCGCCGAGAGCATGTTCCAGCATCGCTGGGAACAGGCCGTTTCTCATATTTCCACCTGGGGCGTACAGACCCGCCGCATTACCAACTCCATGTCCTCGCTGGCCAGCTATATCCAGCAGGTGGTGACGGTCGGTCTGGTGATCGTCGGTGTTTACCAGATCTCCGAAGGTTTGGTCACCATGGGGGGCATGATTGCCGCCGTGATGCTCTCCAGCCGCGCCATTGCGCCCATGGTGCAACTCTCCGTGTTGTCGACCCGTTATAACCAGGCCAAGTCAGCACTGGATATTCTGGAAAAAATCATGCAAACCCCGGGGGAGCAGGAGGAGGGCAAGCAATATATCCATCATCCGGTGATTGCCGGTCGCATTGAATTCGAGAATGTCTCCTTCAAATATCCCGGCATGGAAACCAGCACCCTGCACAATATCAATTTGCGCATTCAGCCGGGCGAAAAGGTGGCGATTATCGGCCGGATTGGGGCGGGTAAAACGACCCTGGAGAAGCTGTTGATGGGACTGTATCGACCGACCGATGGTTCGGTACGTATCGATGGTTTTGAACTCGATCAACTGCCGCCTGCGGTGATCCGTCGCAATATCGGCTGTGTTCCGCAAGATGTCATTCTCTTTTTCGGATCTGTGCGGGACAACATCATGCTGGGTAATCCGCTGGTGGATGATGTGAGAGTCTTGCGCGCAGCCAAGCGGGCGGGTGTCACCAACTTTACCAACCGGGATCCCAACGGGCTGGATCGGCAGATAGGCGAGGGTGGCCGTCAGCTCTCCGGTGGCCAGCGTCAGTCGATCCTGCTGGCACGCGCCCTGCTCAATGATCCCCCCATTCTGGTGATGGATGAGCCGACCTCCAACATGGACAACCAGTCCGAGATGCAGGTTAAGCAAGAGCTCGCCAGACTGGGCCCGGAAACCACATTGATCCTCATCACTCACAAAACCTCAATGCTGGATGTGGCATCGCGAGTGATCGTTATCGAGCAGGGGCAGATCGTTGCTGATGGCCCCAAAGAGGTGGTGTTGCTGCAGTTGAAGGAAGGCAAGGTGCGCGTGCAGGAGGTGTCCCATGGTTAAGGGGCTCATGGACTGGTTCAAGCGCAGCAAAAAGACGCCTTCAGGCGAGGTATTGCCAGCACCCGAGCATCTGGAGTTTGTCGATGACGGCGCGGCAGCTGTACTGCTGACCACGCCGACCGGAGCTCGCATCCTGTTGTGGTGCTGTTTCCTCTTTTTCATGAGTGCCATCGTCTGGGCGGCCTGGGCCGAACTGGATGAAGTCACCGTGGGTCAGGGCAAAGTTATTCCGTCCCGTCAGCTGCAGGTGATCCAGAACCTGGAAGGGGGGATCGTCAAAGAGATCTTCGTCAAAGAGGGGGACATCGTCGAAAAGGGGCAGCCGCTGCTGCGTATTGATGACACCCGTTTCCGCTCCGACTTTAGAGAACGGGAGCAAGAGGTCGTCACCCTCAAGGGGGATGTTGCCCGTCTGCGCGCCGAGATGGCCAGCGTCGAGGTGAAAAACGACCCGGCACTGGGGTGGCGTGAACAGGTCGTGGTAGGTGAAGCTCCAATCCAGTTTCCCGATGGTTATGAAACCGTCTTTGCCGAATACGCACACCGTGAGCGCTCTGTACAGCGGGATCGCCTCAATAACCTGAAGAACCAGCTCTATATTCTTGGTCAGCAAATCGAACAGAAAGAGCAGGAGCTGATTGAACTGAATGCCAAGATCCGCACCGTGAATCGCAGTGTGGATTTGGCCAGACAGGAACTGAATATTAGCCGTCCGCTGGCGAAAGAAGGTATAGTGCCTCAAGTGGAGCTAATCAAGCTTGAGCGGCAGGTCAACGAGATGCAGGGGGAGCTGGAGAGTAACCGTCTGCTGATCCCAAAACTCAATTCGGTACTGCGTGAGACCATCTCCAAGCGTAATGATATTGCGCTGAAGTTCAGAGCAGACTCCCAGACTGAACTGAATGAGAAACAGGGGCGGCTTGGCCAGTTATCAGAAGGGCAGGTTGGCTTGCGAGACAGGGTTGACCGGACCAGCGTGATTGCTCCGCTCAAGGGCACCATCAAGAAACTCAAGATCAACACCCTGGGCGGCGTGGTTCAGCCCGGCATGGATTTGATGGAGATTGTGCCGTTGGAGGATACCTTGCTGGTAGAAGCCAAGGTGTCACCGAAAGATATCGCCTTCCTGCGACCGGGGCTGGATGCCATTGTCAAAATTACTGCCTACGACTTTACAATCTATGGAGGATTGCATGGCAAGGTTGAACAGATAAGTGCAGATTCGATCCAGGATGAGGAGGGGAACTCCTTTTATCTGGTTCGGGTTCGAACAGAGAAGAGTTACTTGGGCGATGAGCTTAACGCACTTCCCATCATCCCCGGTATGTTAGCCAGTGCTGATATCATTACTGGTAAAAAAAGTGTCCTAGACTATTTGCTTAAGCCGATTTTACGGGCAAAGCAGTCGGCACTGAGAGAACGATAAGCCAACAATCTAAAAACAAAACATGACTGGAGATAACATGAAAAAAACGATTGTTGCCATGCTGGTCAGTGGCTGCATCCTGATCCCGAGTTTGGGTCAGGCCCAGACTCTGGAAGAGTCGGTGGCACAGACACTTGCTACGCATCCCAAGATAAAGGAAGCGTTTGATCTGTATCAGGCACGACTCTATCAGCATGATGGAGCCAAGGGTGGCTATTATCCTACGATCGATCTGCGTGGCGGTGTAGGCTATGAAAAAACTGATAGCCCTTCAACGCGTCGTGATCCAACTAGTGATGACTCGTTGACTCGTAAAGAGGCTGGGCTCAGTCTGCGGCAAATGTTGTTTGATGGCTTTGATGTCAGCAACAATGTCTCCAGAACCGAAGCTGAAGCCAATGCCCAGCGTCTGGCGATGATCTCCGAAGCAGAAAACACCGCGCTGCGGGTGGCTGAGGTCTACCTCAATATGCTGCGTCAGCAGGAGATTTTGGAACTCTCCAAACAAAACCTGGAAACCCACGAACAGATCCGCAGCGACATCAGCAAGCGGACTGATTCAGGGCTTGGCTCTACTGCGGATCAGACCCAGATTGAAGGTCGTGTTGCCCGAGCCTATTCAAATCAGGCTGCTGCTGAAAACAACTATCGCGATGCAGAGAGTGAATTTATTCGTGTCGTGAACGAGGTGCCCAAAGATCTGGTTCAGCCGGTTCCCAATACCGAGCTTATCCCGACCAGCCTCGATAGTGCGCTGAAAACGGCGACCGAAGTCCACCCGACCCTGCTCTCTTCCCTGCAGGATATCGAAGCGGC
The DNA here is from genome assembly GCF_040908505.1 of Aeromonas sp. R1-2. Classification (NCBI taxonomy): domain Bacteria; kingdom Pseudomonadati; phylum Pseudomonadota; class Gammaproteobacteria; order Aeromonadales; family Aeromonadaceae; genus Aeromonas; species Aeromonas sp. R1-2. The sequence continues at coordinate 109,589 of NZ_JBFODU010000024.1, forward strand.
CAAGTATCAACACGAAGGCGCCAAATCCGGTTTCTACCCCAATGTGACATTCGAGGTCGATCAGAACTGGAATGAGGATATCGATGCGGTAAAAGGGCGCAACGATGATCTGACCGCAATGGTGCGGATGCGTTACAACCTGTTCCGTGGCGGCTCTGATGTGGCAGAGAGCAATGCAACATCGGCGCTCTACTCTCAGGCGAAAGACATTCATTTGAATGCGTTCCGCCAGGTGGAGGAAGGCACTCGTCTGGCCTGGAACGCGAAAGAGTCGCTGGCCAAGCAAAAGACCTTCCTGAAAGAGCATGTTGACGCCAGCTATGACACCGTACAGGCGTACAAGAAGCAGTTTGGGTTGGGTCAACGGACATTGCTGGACGTATTGAACACCGAGAACGAACTGTTTGAGGCGCGTCGCAGCTATATCACTGCCGAGTATGATGCACTGCTGGCGGACTATCGCATTCTCAACGCGACAGGCAGTCTGCTCAATGCATTTAGCGTCAAACAACCCGCTGAATGGCAGGCCAGGCAATAACCGTTTGTTCATGATCCCGCAGGGATCATGAACGCCAACATGGTGACTGCTGCTGGTAGTCACCATGTTTGGCTAACGCAGATGGTTGCACGGGCTTTGAGGAGTGCAGCAGCAATAATGCAGCAGGAATATGACGTGACACTCCAGCGCGGAACCGGCGGCAGATGGTGTTATCTTCTTAATGAATGGAGATACCGATCGCTACGCGCTCTGCGCCACTCCTTATGGATCCTGCTGTTACCCTTCTCACTTCTGCTCTGTGCCAGTCAGCCTCTGCCACAGGAAGATCTCAACTTGATCAAACGGGCGGAGCAGACCTATGGCGCCAGAGCCGGCAAGCGTGTAACTAGTTGGCGTATGCTGGTCATGGAGACGAAGGGCAGGGCCCTGAGCGAAGAAAAAAAGCTTGAGCGGGTAAATAATTTTTTCAATCGAATGCGTTTTATTGACGATATCAAGTTGTGGCGCAAAAAGGATTATTGGGCAACCCCGCTGGAATTTTTGGGAGCCGCTGGGGGAGACTGTGAAGATTTCAGTATCGCCAAATACTCTACGCTGCTCGAGCTTGGGATCCCGGATGATAAAATGCGGATGGTGTACGTTAAGGCTCTTGATTACAACCAGTTTCACATGGTGGTGGCATATTATGAGACACCCTCTTCCGTTCCGGTTATTTTGGATAATTTGATAGGCTCGATTCGCCCTGCCACACAGCGGCGTGATCTGGTGCCTATTTACAGTTTTAACGGTAGTCACTTGTGGTTGATGAAGGCACGAGGCCAAGGGGAACTGGCTGGTCAATCATCCCGCTTGGGATTATGGAATGATTTACGCAATCGCATGACCTCGGGGCGATTGGCTCGGCCAGTGGTGAATTTGGATGATTAACCTATGACGCTCTATCGACAGTTATTAGCCACCATGCTGCTGCTGTTTGGATTGTTATTTGCGGCCACATACTGGGTGCAATTCAATTCAACCCGCACTTATCTTGCGCAGCAACAGGAAACAACGGTCATCAATACGGCAACCTCGCTGGGGCTTGCGCTCACCCCCTATCTGGAAAACGGTGACAAGGTCGGTGCCGAGTCGGTGATCCAGGCCATTTTTGATGGTGGCTATTATCGATTGGTTCGCTTGGATTTGCTGGCATCAAAGGATGTCATCGAGCAGGAAAATACCAACAATATTCAGGGGGTACCGCGGTGGTTTGTAAATTTGGAACTGTTTCCTGAGGTATCCAACGAGTCCATCCTGACGTCTGGCTGGTTGCAGCTTGGAAAATTAAAAGTAGTTGGTCACCCCGGCCAGGCTTATTACGAGTTGTGGCGGGGGATGAGCGAGCTGGCGAGCTGGTTTCTGGTCGGCTTTTTGATCACCACCATTTTGTTGATGAGAGCACTCAACTACTTGCTCAAGCCACTCAAACAGATCTGTGATCAAGCCGTAGAGATCGAGCTGCACCATTTCGGTCATACGATCCCGGAGCCTAAAACTCATGAATTGAAGCAGGTCGTTCAGGCGATCAATATCCTCTCAAGCAAGTTGGCGTTGCAGTTCAAAGAGCAAGCCGATGAGGCCGAGAAATTGCGTGAGCGGGTTTATGTCGATGCCGTATCGGGACTTGGCAACCGAGCCTATTTTGTGGGTCAGGTTAACGCATGGATAGCGGAGGCTGGCCAAGGTGGCGTCATGTTGGTTGCGGTCGACATGCTGGATGATATCTATCGCGATGAAGGCTTTGCTGCCCGTGACAACATGGTCAAATCGATAGCTCAGGCTTTGAAAGAGCAATTAAAAGGGTGGGGTGGCGCAGCCTTGGCACGGATCTCCGCGACGGAATATGCGCTGCTCTGTCCAACTGACGATCTGACTCAGCTAAAAGAGCTGGCTGAAGTGATTAATAGCCGCATTGCCGATCTGGTGGTGAATCCAATGGGCGAAGGGGATGCGCTCTCCGTCATTGGTATTGCCGGTCGTGATGGCAATGATGATCTCTCTGCCTTGTTGACCAAAGCCGATAATGCGCTTGGCAAGGCGCGCAATGAACGCCGTGGTGCTGTGGTGATGGAAGGGGGGACCGAGCAAGGTTTGATGGGGCGTTTGGCCTGGCGAGATCTGGTACAAGATGCAATTTCACGACAACTTTGGCGCTTCAAAGCCCAACCAGCTTGCCGGTTTGATAATGGAGAAAGGTTGCATGCCGAGCTGTTTGCTTCTATCTCTCGGGATGGCACTGATTATTTTGCCGGTCAGTTCTTGCCCGCGATTGAACAATTCAAATTGGGTGGCGAGTTTGACCAGGCGGTGCTTGATGCTTGCGTTCCATTACTGCAAAGACAGTCTGATCTGGTACTGGCGATCAACATCACTGCTGGCTCGCTCTGCTCGGATGAATTTTTAACCTGGCTGACGCGTTACCTGACCGAGCATGTTGAGCTGAAAGAGCGGTTGTTATTTGAAATACCTGAAGCTGCCATCATGAAACATAAAGACAACGTGGCTGCGTTGGTGGGCACCTTGCAAGCTCATGGCTTCCAGTGGGGGGTTGACCACTATGGTCGTCACTTCCAGTCTCTGGGCTATCTGGAGGAGTTGTCGCCGGCTTATGTCAAGGTTGATCACGGTTATACCAGTCAGGTCATGGAGCCGGGGGCTGACACCTCATTCCTGGCTGCAGTGTGTCGCGCCGCACATAATGCCGGTGTGACCACCATTGCAACCCGCGTCGAAGATCAACATCAAGTGGAACTGCTTTCCAAGTTGCATATCGATGGTTACCAGGGATTTGTTCATCCCGCCTTCCCATTGTCTTGAATTAAATGCTGGAAATGGCCCCGATAGGGGCCTTTTTTATACCAGTCACTTCTCTTTTCGCCATTTTTCTATAACCAACTCAAGGTCGGTCTTGAATGGGGCTGTGTCTAGGGTTCTGATTTGTATTAAGAAATTCCAACTCTTCGATTTTTTTCCGTCCATTTGTTGAATTCCTCTCGAACGTACGCTTTTTTGCAACGGAACAGCGCGCTATCTCCTTCTACGGTGTAGACATCAAGATCTGTCACCTTGGAGCAATGGATATGCGTACCCAAATCATCGACAAGTTCGTGGTTGTCTCAGCTATAGAAGGCAATGTGGAGATTGTGCTGGCTGATGGAAGCAGCCGCCCTCTGCAAAAAGGGGAAATTCTCCAACCCGGAGCAAAATTGGCCATAGCTGATGACGCCAAGCTGGCTCTTTCCCCTTATGACGATACTCCAGCATCGGATGTTCCGGCCGGTTCCGAGTCCGCTGAACCTGCTCAACCGCAAGTGGCGGCCAGCCAGGAAGGCGCACCTTCAGATATTGCCGCATTGCAAGAATCGATTCTGCAGGGTGTTGACCCGACTCAAAACTTTGAGGCTTCTGCTGCTGGTGGGGCTCCAGCGGCCGGTGGTGGTGGCGGTATTGGTGGGGTTGCGGGGGCCAGTGGTAATGGTGGTTTCGTCACAATTGATCGAACTGGTGATGCCACGATAGCGGCTGCAGGGTTTGATACCACCTACGATACGGCCGCTGTCATCAATGAAAATCAGGCCGAAGATTTGATTCTTGAAAATCAGCTTGATGATTTGGGCGAAACCGCCGTGACCCTGGAAGACACTCAGGTCAGTGGGAATTTGCTCGACAATAGTACCAATCCAGATGGGCCTGCTGATGCCTCTATCGTTTCATATGACTGGGGTATCAATATCGGAGTCCCTGCTGGTGTTGCTGCCACCATTACCGGAGTGGGCACACTGATCATCAATCCGGATGGGAGCTATACCTTTACTCCTGCGCCTAACTATGATGGCGCTGTTCCCCCGGTGAACTATCAGGTAACTGATGGCCAGGATACAGTGACTTCAACACTCGTTATCTCCATTACTCCGGTAGATGAGGAGGTAAGTCTTGATGGGCTTACTCAGGAAGGGGGAGAGGTGTTGGTCAGTGATGCCAACTTGGCCGACGGTTCGGCACCTAACGATGCCGCGTTAACTCAAAGTGGGGTGTTTACCTTCAATGCCCAGGATGGTGTCCAAAGTCTTGCTCTGGGTAACGTTACGCTCATCACCAATGGTCAATCTGCTACCTCTTTTCCCCTGTCAATTATTAGCCCGTTAGGAAATGTCCTGACAATTACCGCGGTGACCTACAACCCTGTGACTGGTGCAGGACAAGTCAGCTACAGCTATACCCTTGGCGACAATGAAAACCACACAAGACCTGCCAATGACACCTCCTTGAGCGAGAGCTTTAGTGTCGTTTTGACTGATAGCGATGGCGACACGGCTAGCGATACCCTTGATATCACTATTTTGGATGACATTCCCACTCTGGCTGGTGATATCGGGTCAACTCTGGGTGGGCAAGTGCAGGAAGATGCGCTGACCAGCGGCAACAGCGAAGGGTCTGACCAGAGTGTGAGCGCAACAGGGCTGGCTGGCACCCTTAATACGCTGGTCAACTTTGGTGCCGATGGGGCAGGTAGCTTTGGTCTGGGCAGTGATGTCAGTAGTCTGGTGGGGCAGGAGCTGACCAGTGGCGGTGTGGCGCTGAGCTACAGCGTGGTGGGCAATGTGTTGACCGCCAGTGCAGACGGTGTGCCGGTCTTTACCCTGACCGTAGGGGCAAATGGCAGCTACAGCTTTACCCTGATTGGTCCGCTGGACCATCCGACAGCGGATGGTGATGACGGCGAACAACTGGCTGGCGTGGGTATCGACTTCTCTGGCGTACTGACGGCCAGCGATGGTGATGGCGACCCGTTGACCGATGGTTTCCCGGCAGGGAGCTTTGCCATCAAGGTGGAAGATGATGTGCCGGTGCTCAAGCAAACAGGGGGCAGCGACACGGTTAATGTGGACGAGGATGACTTGCTGAAATCGCGTGGTGAGGGTGAGTCAGAGGGTAATGACGTTGGTGAGCGTGAGCCGTTGTCAGTCACAGGCAGCATAGTGGACAACGTTGCCTGGGGGGCGGACGGCTTTGGCAAGGTGACTGGTGTGAGCTGGAGCGGTGGCATGGCCACCATTGATGAAGGCCAGACCTCTGTGACGGTGTACTTCGATGCGAAAGGTGCCGTGCAACCTGGTGTTGCCGGTGCTGCGGCCAGTTTGTTGGTGAATGCGGATGGTTCATACACCTTCACGCTGGCAGACAACCTGCTGGTATCAGGTGAGGGAGAGAACGTAGTTAAGTTGCTGACCGATGGCTTTACCTTTGCGGCGCAGGATGGCGATGGCGACCCGGTGGTGGGTGGCATCAAGGTGAATGTGAACATCACTGATGACGT
>NZ_JBFODU010000025.1:0-88784 GCF_040908505.1 Aeromonas sp. R1-2
GGCCGCAACTGCCGGACACGGTGGAAGCCCGCTTGCTGACTCGCACTATCAACGGCAAAGAGCGGCAGGTGCTGACCTCGATGGTCGACCCGATGAGCTTTCCGAGCGCCGATATTGTCGAGTTCTACAGCCATCGCTGGGAAATCGAGTTGGGCTATCGGGAGATGAAGCACAGCCTGCAACAGCACCGGCTGACCTTGCGCAGCAAGAAGGCGGCGGGTATACGGCAGGAGCTGTGGGGGGGGCTGGCGTACAATCTGCTGCGCAGCCAGATGGTAAAGATGGCGGCGAGTCTGAAGGGATACACGGCGAGTCAGCTGAGTTTTCACATGACGTCGGTCTATCTTATCCATGAACTGAGCTGCATGCCGTACCTATCACCGGGTACTATCCCGAAGCGGGTAGCTGACCTGGAGAAACAAGCGGGCCAGTTTGTGCTGCCGGAACGAAGGGAGCGAAGTTACCCCCGTTGCGTGAAGCCAAGGCCACAGAGGTATAGTGTGAAAAAAGCCAATAAAAACAATGCCATTCAGGCTTAACTGACTGGCATTACGCTCGATGAGCGGGCTTTTTATAAGCTGGTGCGTCCTAGTGGATTCGAACCACCGACCCCCACCATGTCAAGGTGATGCTCTAACCAGCTGAGCTAAGGACGCAGGGTGCGCAATGCGACTTTTATTTCTTTATGCAGAAGTGGTGGGTTTAATTGGATTCGAACCAACGACCCCTACCATGTCAAGGTAGTGCTCTAACCAACTGAGCTATAAACCCACATCTGCATTTCTTTCAAACCGAATGGTGCGTCCTAGTGGATTCGAACCACCGACCCCCACCATGTCAAGGTGATGCTCTAACCAGCTGAGCTAAGGACGCATAATCAGTGTTTTGTGATGGTGCGTCCTAGTGGATTCGAACCACCGACCCCCACCATGTCAAGGTGGTGCTCTAACCAGCTGAGCTAAGGACGCATCACAGAAAAGTGGTGGGTTTAATTGGATTCGAACCAACGACCCCTACCATGTCAAGGTAGTGCTCTAACCAACTGAGCTATAAACCCACTTTCTCTTACTTCACTACGCCAGCGCTGCTGACGTGGTCGGCATACTACCCATGCCCCCCAAGGCTGTCAACAGGCCATATGCACAAAGGAGACTGTTTGCCCAGTTCTTGCGCAGCCTGTTGATTTTGCAGGCGAGTTGCCGCTTGCCAAGCCCTGTTACTGAGATCGCGACAGGGTAGTGCAGGCTTCCGGAGTGGCAAAACGGCCATAGATGTAGCGCAATCTCGCCCCCAGCATCAGGGCCGCACTGGTAAGGCCGACGATAAAGCCGATCCAGAAACCCTGCGGCCCCATCCGCGGCACCAGCCAGTCGGTCAGACCCAGGATCATGCCGGTGGGCAGCCCCAGTCCCCAGTAGGCGACGATGGTGACGTAGAAGATCGCCTGGGTATCCTTGTAACCGCGTAGTGCGGCGGCCGCGACCACCTGCACCGAGTCGGAGATCTGATAGATGGCGGCGAAGAACAGCAAAATGGCCGCCAGGACGATCACCTGCTGATCATCGGTATAGATGGAGGCGATCTGCTCGCGCAGCAGTACCGTCATGGCGGCAGTGGCAGCAGCGATGGCCATCCCCAGCATCAAGCCGGTGCGAGCCGCTACCCGGGCGTGATGGGGTTGCCCTTCACCGATACTGTGGCCGACCCGGATGGTGACACCCACCCCGATGGAGAGGGGTAGCATAAAGACCAGGCTGGAGAAGTTGAGGGCAATCTGGTGGCTCGCCACCGTCTCGGCGCCGAAGGGGGCCAGCATCAGGGCCACCACGGTAAACAGGGTCACCTCGCAGAAGATCGCCATGGCGATGGGGAACCCTAAGCGAAACAAGCGCCAGATCCGGCTACCGTTGGGGCGAGCCAGCTGGGAGAAGAGGCGGATCTCGGTGAAGTGACGGGAGAGCTTCACATAGAGGATCATCGCCAGCAGCATGGCCCACAGCACGATGGCCGTGGCCACGCCACAACCCACCCCGCCGAGCTTGGGCATGCCGAAGTGGCCGTGAATGAAGATGTAGTTGGCGGGAATATTGACCGCCAGCCCGACAAAGCCGATCACCATGGTAGGCATGGTGTGGGAGAGCCCCTCACTGAAGTTGCGCAGCACCTGGAACAGCACGAACGCGGGCAGGCCCCACAGGATGGCGTGTAGATAACCAGTGGTCTTGGCGGCCATCACAGGCTCCACATCCATGAACTGCAACGCCAGCGGGCTGTAATAGAGGGCGATCATCGCCAGCGGGGTGACGATCAGTGCCAGCCAGAAGCCCTGATGAACGGCCGGACGGATTGCCTCCCGTTTACGGGCGCCATTGAGCTGGGAGACGATGGGGGTGAGCGCCATGATGATCCCCTGCACCAGCAGGATCACCGGAAGCCAGAAGCTGGACGCCACCGACACGGCAGCCAGATCGACCGCACTCACCTGACCCGCCATCACGGTATCGACGAAGTTCATGGCGACCTGGGCCACCTGGGCGACCAGAATGGGGCTGGCTAGACGGACGAGCTGCTTCGCCTCGGACCAATAACGTTGCACTGACACCTCCGAGTGGATCAGATAAGAGTAAAAAAGAGCGGAAATCGGGAAGAGCCTTTGCACTTTCGGACGAAAGTGCAAAGGGTGGGGGAGGCATTCTAGCCTGAAATTCAGCCAGGACGAAATAGTTGCCGCCCCGAGGGGCAGGATCAGGCGTCTTCGTGATCGCTGATCAGCAGGTTGGCTGCCGCATAGGCGGCCTGTTCACGCAGTTCGGCGGGTACCCGCTCATCAGCGGCGACCGCGTTGAGGGCGCGGATTGTGGCGGCGATGGCGTTTGGCACATAGCCCTGCTCGCCGGAGCCAATCTGGTTATAGGCGATACGGATCGCTTCACAACATTGATATACCTGCATTTCTTTTTCCTTGTTTACCCGGATGTGAACGGCGTCACTATAGCGATCGGACGCAAGCTTGTCAGCCTGTACCCTTGTCTCACCCTCTGCCCGAGGTTAACCTGCCCTTTTTGCAGTAGCAGGAGACGAGAGATGTTCACTGGCATAGTGCAGGGGACCGCCGAGCTGGTGGCCATCGAAGAGCAACCCAACTTCCGTACCCACGTGATCCGCATGCCAAGCTCGGCGTGGGGGGAAGGGCTGGCCCTCGGCGCCTCGGTCGCTCACAACGGCTGCTGCTTGACCGTCACCCGGGTCGAGGGGGATCTGGTCAGCTTCGATCTGATGCAGGAGACCCTGCGTCTCACCAACCTCGGCCTGTTAAAGGTGGGGAACAAGGTCAATGTGGAGCGGGCTGCCCGCTTTGGTGACGAGATCGGCGGTCATGCCATGTCTGGCCATATCATCGGCATGGCAGAGGTCACCTCGGTGATCGATACACCCAACAACCGTCAGGTGTGGTATCGCCTCGCCCCCGAGCTGATGAAATATGTGCTGACCAAGGGGTACATCGGCATCGACGGCATCAGTCTGACCATAGGTGAGGTGCGCGAGCGGGAGTTCTGCGTCCACCTGATCCCCGAGACGCTGGCTCGCACCAACCTCGGTTGGGTGCGCGCCGGCTGGCAGACCAATATCGAGATCGATCCCCAGACCCAGGCCATCGTCGATACCGTGGAGCGGGTGCTGGCGGCACGCGCGGGTAACTGAAAGGAAACGGCTCGGTTTCAATCGCCTCATAAGCAAGGGCCTGCAGTGTGCAGGCCCTTGTTATTTATATGGTGAAAATATCCACTCAACTTTTTATGACTCGCAGTCACAACATCTGCTCAGCTCTTTGCGACTTGCAGGCACAGCAGCTGCTCGGCTTTTTGTGACTCGCAATCAAAACAGTTGCTCGGCCTTTTGTGACTTGCAATCAAAACAGTTGCTCGTCGTCTGCATCCACAAAGAGTTGCAGGCAGTCGCGGGCTTCGTCGCGGTGAAGCCGCAGGTGGATCGGATTGCAACAGGCCATGCAATCTTCGTAAAACTCCTGATCACCCTGGCTGGCATCCAGCTCGACCCGGGTATGGTGGCCACAGTGAGGGCAGACGATGCGCTTGCTGGTGTACTCGATCATGATAACCTCCTCGGGCCCTGAGGCCGCCTATCTACCCTGATTCTAGTCGGGCTGCAGGGGGTTAACCGCGAGCAAACGCACGTTTATGACAGAGATCAAGCCTGAGGGATGGCAAGGTGCAACCGGCTGGAGTGGTCGTGTGCGAGAGGAACAATCTGGTTGTGAATGACGGGTGAAAAGAGGGGAATTGCCAACGGTTGTTTGGCAATCACAGGGGGCAGGAGCCCCCCGCGGGTATGAGAATGCGAGCGCAACAAGGCACCGATAGGCGCTACTTGACCCAGCTGGCCAACATGTCGCTATTGAGTTCGGCCAGCGAGCTTAGCTGGTAGTTGGCGATGGCCAAACGTGGGTCACCCACTAAAGCCGGATCCGGCACGATCAGCGCTGTCATGGAAGCCGCCTTGGCCGCCAGCAGGCCGGTAAAGCTGTCTTCGATGGCTAGACAATGGACGGGCTCTACCCCCAGCTTTTCGGCGGCGTGGATATAGACATCCGGGTGCGGTTTGCCGAAACGCTCGATTTCAGCGGAGTGGACCGCCATAAAGCGATCGCGAATGCCGAGTTTGCCGAGCACAGCTTCTACCATCGCAAAGGGTGAGGAGGTCGCCAGACCCACTTTCAGGCCGCGGGCCTCGATAAGGTCGAGCGCTTCCAGCACACCGGCTTTGGCCTGACCTTCGGAGAGGATCAGGGCGTTGACCTGATCCAGAATGCGCTGCACCACCTCTTCCTGGCTCGGGCCGCTCCACGGGCGCAGGCGATACCAGTGGGCAACCAGCTGATCGATGCGCACGCCGATGGTCGATTCGCAATCCTCTACCGTGTGGGGGTGACCCAGTTCGGAGAACACGGCGATCTGGGCCCGTTGCCAAAAGGGTTCCGAGTCGATCAGAACACCATCCATATCGAAGATCACGGCAGCTAACATCTTGTACTCCTGACAAATTTGAAGAGGGGATTATAAGCCTGACGGGGAAATGCAAAAGGGGCATTGCCATGCCCCTTGCGCCCGATCACATCGGCAAACGTTTGTTTTGCTATGGCAAAAAAGTCCTTAGAACAGCACTTCGACCTTGGCGGCCACGGCTTTGGCTTTCTCTACCGCATCCTGGCAATCCGCTGCGCGGGCCAGCGCCACGCCAAGACGGCGGCGACCGGCGATCTCCGGCTTGCCAAATAGCCGCAGCTGGGCGCCCGGCACCAGCACCAATGCCTCACCAATTCCCTGATAGCGGATATCCTGGCTGTGCCCTTCGCGCAGCACCACGGCAGAGGCGCTCGGCCCGTACTGGGTGATGGTGCCGACCGGCAGCCCCAGAATGGCGCGCACATGCAGGGCGAACTCGGAGAGATCCTGAGAGATCAGGGTCACCATGCCGGTATCGTGGGGACGCGGCGAGACCTCGCTGAACCACACCTCATCGACCCTGATAAAGAGCTCGACTCCGAACAGGCCGTAACCACCGAGCGCCTCGACCACCTTGGCCGCTACTTCTTTGGAGCGGGCCAGCGCCAGCTCGCTCATCACCTGCGGCTGCCAGGATTCGCGGTAGTCGCCATCTTCCTGACGGTGGCCGATCGGCTCGCAGAAGTGAATGCCATCGACGGCGCGTACCGTGAGCAGGGTGATCTCGTACTCGAAGGGAACGAAGCCCTCGACGATCACCTTGCCACGACCGGCGCGGCCGCCCTCCTGGGCGTAGGTCCAGCTCTCATCCAGCTTGGCGAGATCGCGCAGCACGCTCTGCCCCTTGCCGGACGAACTCATCACAGGTTTCACCACGCATGGCAGGCCGATGGCTTCAACTGCGGCGACAAACTCCTCCTTGCTCTGGGCAAAGCGGTAGGGGGAGGTGGGCAGACCCAGGGTCTCGGCGGCGAGGCGACGGATCCCTTCCCGGTTCATGGTGAGCTGGGTGGCGCGGGCGTTGGGCACTACCTTGACCCCCTCCTGCTCAAGGGCTGCCAGGGTATCGGTGGCGATGGCCTCGATCTCGGGGATGATGAGGTCGGGTTTGACCTCGGCGACCAGGGCGCGCAGGGCGTTGCCATCGAGCATATCCAGCACATGGGCTTTGTGCGCCACCTGCATGGCGGGGGCATTGGGGTAGCGGTCGGCGGCGATCACTTCGATCCCGAACCGTTGCAACTCGATGGCGACCTCCTTGCCTAGTTCGCCGGAGCCCAGCAGCAGGGCACGGGTGGCGCCGGGGCGGGTTGCGGTTCCAAACATACGATCTCTCCTGATGTCGATGGTCATTGTTGATGATCGCTATTACACAAATAGCGGACAAAAAAAGAGGCACGCATGGCGTACCTCAGGAAACGGGTTTGTGAGCGCGCTGCTCCAGATGGGTCAGCAAGGTAATGGCGCCAATGATGATAGCGGCGCCAAGCCACAGACGGCCGGGGGGGGCCCAGCCAAATACCAGCCAGCCCGCCAGCACGTTCATCGGTAGCTTGGCAAAATCGAAAGGTTGTACGAAGGAGGCCTCCGCCACGCTGTAAGCGCGCGCGATGGACATCTGGGCCAGCGCCGTCAGCACGCCGGAAGCGGCTACCAGCAGCCACTGGTTCTCATTTGGCCACTGCCACTCCGGCAGGGCCAGCATGATGTTGAACGGGGTACTGAAAATAAGCAGATACACCACGATGGTGTGGGATGATTCGTTGGCCGCCTGATAGCGCACCATCAGGGAGTAACCTGCCCAGAACAGCGCCGCCGCCACCGGCAGCAGGGAGGCCCAGTTGAATTCGTCAGTCCAGGGGGCGAGGATCAGCATGGCGCCGGCAAAGCCCGCCAGGGTGGCCAGAATGCGGGTGCGGCTCACCTGCTCCTTGAGCAGCAGGGCGGAGCCCAGGGTGGCAAACAGCGGTGAGGTCATCAGCAGGGCGATCCCCTGCCAGATGGGGACGGGGTACGCCAGTGCCCAGAGCCAGAGCTGGATGCCGATCACTGCCAGCAATACCCGCAACAGGTGCAACCGGAACTGATTGGTCATCAGGGATTGGCGCAGGCCATGACGAACCAGCCAGGGCAACAGGCAGACCAAGGCGATCAGGTATTGATGAAAGGCGACCTGAGTAGAGGCAAGGCCGAGTTTGAAGCTGACATACTGGCTCAGGCTGTTGACGGCGGCGAAGCAGAGTCCTGCCACCATCATCCAGACTGCACCGGCCAGAGGAGAGTGCCTGCGCGAGGGTATCATGGGATCCGGGTCGCTGGAAAAAAGTGCGGCGGATCATAACGGCAATCGTTTGTTCTGCCAAGGGTTGAAGCGCGGCCGCAGGGTTGGCTGGCGAGGAAGTGGCCTTGCATCAAAAAATTTGAACAAGTTGAGCATCTATTTTCGCTATCAGCAGATAAGCACAATGTTTAGAGTGACCTCCATCGACAGCAACGCTGTTCAACCGACAACCAAATGGAGTTTCACCATGGCCAATATCCTCGTACTCAAATCCAGCATCCTGGGTCAATATTCCCAATCCAACGCCCTGATCGACGGCTTCCTGGCGGATCATCAGGATGATGTCGTCACCGTGCGTGATCTGGCTGCCCTCAACCTGCCGGTGCTGGATGGCGAGTTGGCCTCCGGCCTGCGCGGTGGTGACAACCTCAATGAACGTCAACTGGCGGTGATCGCCCAGTCCGACGAGCTGATCGCCGAACTCAAAGCGAGCGACTTGGTGGTGATTGCGGCCCCCATGTACAACTTCAACATCCCGACCCAGCTGAAAAACTGGATCGATCTGGTGGCTCGTGCTGGCGTCACCTTCCGTTATACCGAGACCGGTCCGGTCGGTATGGTTGAAAATACCCGTGCGCTGGTGATCAGCCCCCGCGGCGGCATGCACGTTGGCAGCGTCACCGATCTGGTCACTCCCTACATGCGTACCGTGCTCGGTTTCATCGGTATCAAAGAGGTGGATTTCATCTACGCTGAAGGGATGGGGATGGGCCCGGATGCCCAGAGCAAGGGGATGGAAGCGGCCAAAGCGCAGCTTGAGGCTCTGGCTATCTAAGGGCTTTCTCTATAAGGGCTCTCTATCCCGTCAGGGGTTATCTCTTCAAGGAGTTGCCCAGCCAGAAACAATAACGCAGCCATCAGGCTGCGTTTGTTTTTTGGCTCGATTATGATTGCGACAGACGTTGCTGCTACAGAGAGTATCGCGGCAAGTGGTTGGTATAGATGTTCTGGCGGAGTCACTACTCCATCATAAAGCGGCGACAACCACGCACCAGCAGCAATGCCACCGCGACCAGCAGGCCAAGCAAGAGGGTGGTTAGCCACTGTTCGGTACTTTGCGGCATGTGGGGCGTGAAGAGGCTGATCATCAACAGGGTACAGAGCGTGATCAACAGGCTCTGTCGGGTCATCAATATCATGGGGTCATCCTTGGTTTGCTCACCTGAAACGATTTTAATGCCCTCTTGTGACAGGGTGATGTATCCGTGCATCACCCTGTTGGGGCTCTTCAGACCATATCAGGTTTTTACCGCAGAGCCAGCGCCATCACTGGCGCTGTGATCCCGATCCCGCTAGCTCTCTTTATCTGAACTGTTTCTGCGCTGGCTGGTAGTGAAAATCGCCGCTGGCGAGCCGCGCTTCCAGTGCCGCCTGATCGATATCCTGCGCTTTGCAGAGATCATCCAGATCGTCATAGCGATCACGCAGCTGCATATTGACGACGCTCAGCAGCATGTTGATGTCCATGGTGGCGAACTTTTTCAAATCCATGATTATTTCTCCCGATCCAGTGATTGCAACTGCTCGATGGCGGCGCTGACGCTGTGCAGATGCTGGCGGATCGCCTCGCGGGATTCGCTCGGCAGATAGTCGGTCAGGGTGTGTTGCCAGCTGCCAGCTTCACTCTTGAGCTGCAGGAAGAGGGCGAGCCCGGCATTGGTGAGGGAGACCAGGCTGATGCGTTTATCCTGCTCGCTGCTCTCGGTAAAGATGATCCCTTTTTCGACTAGACGGCGGATCTCGCGGGAGATGCGCACCTTGTCCATGCCGCTCGCCTCGACCAGCTCTTTCTGGCTGATGGGGTAGTTGGGGCCGAGCACCATCATCAGGCGCCATTGCGGCACGGTCAGCTGGTAACGCTGTTCATAAAACTGTTCGAAGGTATCCCGTAGCATCTCGGCGGCATGTACCAACTGATAGGGCGGGTAGTGAGCGAGTAACGCTATGATTTTTGACATATTACACCCTGCTGTGACGGCTGCATCAGATGCAGTTTCTTTTGATACTTTGACATTGATGATACGAAACTCAAGCTGATTTGTCTGACCCGGTTGCGATGAAATGTGCGGTGGCGCACGCCCTCAAGGAAAAACCGGGTCTGACCGACGGGATTTTAAGCCAACGCTGTTCAGCCTTTACGCAACCAGATGAGGGCGTTCTGTTTGAGCCAGGCCTCGCGTGTGTGGATGGCGTAGAGCGCGGCCTCGTCGCGGCTGCCCGCTTGCCAGCTTTGTGGCTCCTGTTTGGGCAGCTTGCGCTGACCCAGCAGGCAGGCCGGAATGTGCGGGTTGGCCTCGATGGCGATCAGCAGATGGGGCTTGGCTGCCTCGGCTCCCTCGGTAGCAAAGACCATCAGCGCCTTGTTGTAGAGCAACCAGCTGGAGGCTTCATCGAAGCGCACCAGCAGGGCGGCCAACGCCTGCCAATCCCCTTGCAGTGCATAGAGGGTGGAGAGGTTGTAGCGGCAACCCAGCTCATCGGCCACGCAGATTGTCAGCAGCGCCAGATACTCGGCTTTGGCCTCGCCCAGCTTGCCAAGGCGCAGCAGGCAGTCGGCGCGGCCGGCTCTGGCGGCCAGCAGAGGACGCAGCTCGGGGGCACTCCAGCCGTGGCCGGCGATTTGCTGCCAGAAGGCTTCATCAAAGAGTGGAGTGGCATCGGCGATGATCTTCTCGAACCAGCCGAGGCGGGCCTGATGATCGCGGCAGCTGTCGGCCAGCTCGAACCAGGTCTGCCACTGTTGGGCCTGCTCGCCATTGAGGGCCACATCAGCGCTGGGGGCGGCCTGATACTGGTCGAGGTTGAGCAACTGGTTGAGGGCGGTTTTCATATTCTGGCGCTGTCGTTTGCAGAACTCGACAAAGGGGAGTTCGCTGGCGGCAGCGCTATAGAGCATCTGGGCCATCTGCTTGTCGCGAAACAGGCTCAGCTCGGCGGCCAGACTGAAGCGGTACTGGGTGGTCGGGTCGTTCAAATCCTTCGGCTTGGGCCAGGTGGCAAAACCCATGCTGAAGCCATAACACCATTGACCGAGGGGGTGGCTCTGTTCGAACACCTGCTCGGGGTTATCGCTGGGCAGGCGGCATTGGCTTGGCAGGGCCAGCTGGGCGTCGTCGGCTTGGGATTCCAGCTCGGCGATCAGGTGGTTGAGGGCTTCTGCGCTTTTTTCATCCAACTCGACATCCTGTTCCCGCAGACCAGCCAGCGGGCGTTGCCAGTCAGGGCTTTCCGGCCCCACCAGACGAGCACAGAGAAAACCGTGCAGGGCCGGGTAGGTCATGTCCTGATCGCTGTGGCTCTGGATCCATTGATTAAGATGGCGGGTACGAGTGGATGGGTTCATCGACAGTTCCTCTGGATTTGAACAGCCGCGAAGTCTACCTAAAAGTGGGGTTATTTGCAGCAAATGGCCGCCTGTTTGGCGATTTAATCACCATTGGCGGATAAGATAGGGGCGAAAGGGCGGCTCGTGGTGGCTTGGGGACTAGGCCAGATCACCGCTCTTGAGGTAACATGCGCGCCCATAGGGGTCATGTTCAGTTGGCCCATCCGGGTAATGAAAAAAGAGAGCACCATGATACAGATTGGCAAGATGAACACCCTCACCGTTGTTGAACTCGAAGACCGTGGCGCCTGGCTTGCGGCCGATGAGTACGGTGAACTGCTGCTGCCCAAGCGTCAACTGCCGGAAGGGGTGAAAGAGGGGGATAGCGTGCAGGTCTTCCTCTATCTGGATGCCGATTGCGAGCCGGTGATCACCACCGACAAGCCATTTGCCATGGTGGACGAATTTGCTGGTCTGAAAGTGGTCAATGCCAACAAGATTGGTGCCTTCCTCGACTGGGGCATGAAAAAGGATCTGTTTGTGCCCAGCCGCGAGCAGAACAAGCCGATGCAGGTGGGCCACGTTTATCTGGTGCGTCTGCAACTGGATAACGAAGGGCGCATGGTCGGCACCAGCCGCATCGAGCGTTTCCTGACCCCGGCCGGCAGCAACTTCAAGGTCGGTGACGAAGTGACCGCGCTGCCGGGGGAGCACTCGCCCCTTGGCATCAAGGTGATCGTCAACGGTCAGTATCCCGGTATGCTGTTCAAGAACGAGGTGTTTGGCCGGGTGATGACCGGTCGGCCGCAAACCGCCTGGGTCAAGCAGGTGCGCGAAGATGGCAAGCTCGATCTGACCCTGCAAAAGCCGGGTCTGGCGCGGGTTGATGATGCCGGTGAGCGCATTCTGAGCCGGATGAAAAAGCAGGGCGGCAGTCTGGCGGTGGGTGACAAGAGCGAACCCGAACTCATCTACAAGCTGTTCAGCATGAGCAAGGGCACCTTCAAGAAGGCGATCGGCGGCCTCTACAAGCAGGGCAAGATCGTCATCGAAGATAACGCCATCACTCTGGTGGCCACAGAGACCGACTCGGCAGTGGATAGCGAATAAGATGCCGAGCCCCTGTGTTGGCCTCTGCAAGGCGAAAGATGGGCTTTGCCTTGGTTGTGGCCGCACCCTGAGCGAGATCGGCCACTGGTCGGCGATGGATAGCAAGGCCCAGCTGGCGGTGATGGCCGAGCTGAATGGCTCGAAAAGCACCCACTGCTGTCCGGGTTGTGGCGAACCGGCCTATTGCGCCGTCTCTGCCGGTCAGACCATCGCCCAGTGCTGGTGCAGCCAGTTGCCGGTATTGCCGATGCAGGAGGCCAGCGCTTGCTGGTGCCGCCGCTGTCTGGCCAAGGCCATCGCGGCGCAGGATTAGCAGAGAACAGAAATAAAAGAGAATACAGAAACAAGAAAGGCGCCGATGGCGCCTTTTTTATGCCTGCTGCTGGCGATGCCAGCGCACATGCACTTGATCTTCGGTCAGCAGACGGGGCAGCAGGAAGGTGGCGAAGATCACCTCAAACTCATCCTGATGATCCAGTAAACCGACCCACACTTCGACCCAGCGCTCCATATCGACCGGCTCACCCAGCTCGGTCGACCAGTCGGCATTGGGCAGAGTCGCCTCCACGGCGCCACGCTGCTCAAACTCCAGGGTGATGTCGACAATTTGTTCGGGGGCCAGCATATCGGCGGCCTGCTCAAGAAACTGATCATAGGCCCATTCGACCAGCTGATCCGGGGTACGCTGTTCCATGAAATCACTCCAGATACATCGAGGTTCGCTACTGTAACAATTATTGGCTGTGGCGGCCAGACCAGTGCGCCGGGCGTGGCTGGCCTGTCCAAGTTGCCGTTGGGGGAGTATGGTTAAGGCGCGGATCATCTGGCAGGGAGTAAGGGGATGAAGCAGCGGGGACGGCGGCAACAGATCAAGCGACGGCGCGAGGCCTGGTGGTGGCACTATCTGCCGCTTCACCGCGAGACGGTGGGCGGTCATCTGGGCCCACCGGAGAAACCCGATGAGCCCTGAGGATCAGTCGGCCTGATGCACCCGATTGAGGGTGATCTGACCCAGTTGCCCCATCTGGCGGCGGATCCAGACCGAGCGCTTCTGCACATAGGGTGAAGGGGGCTTGACCCGATAACGCCACGGATTGGGCAGGGCGGCGGCCAGCAGGGATGACTCGTAGCGGGTCAAGCGGCTGGCCGGTTTGCCAAAGTAGGTGCGGGCGGCGGCTTCGGCGCCATAGATGCCGGGGCCGAACTCCACGATATTGAGATAGACCTCGAGAATGCGGGCCTTGTCCCAACCCAGCTCCATCAGCAGGGTAAACCAGGCCTCCAGCCCCTTGCGCAGGAAACTGCGATCACTCCACATAAAGAGGTTCTTGGCGGTCTGCTGGCTAAGGGTGCTGGCACCGCGCACCCGTTCGCTGTGCTGGTTGTGCTTGAGTGCCGCGTTGATGGCATCCATGTCAAAGCCGTTGTGATCGGCAAAGCGCTGATCCTCGGCGGCGATCACCGCCAGCTGCAGCTCCTTGGAGATGGACGCCAGATCTACCCATTGATGGCGCACCTGGGTGATCTTGGCGGGCGGAAACAGAGCTCGCTCGATACGCCAGCTCCACATCGGCGGATCGATAAAACGCAGCAAGGCGACCGAGCCGACCGAGCAGAGCAGCCCGGCCAGCGCGATCTTGCCCGCCCACCTTAACACCCGGCGCCCAAGCGATGCAGATGCGCGCACGGGGGCCACGGCGTCAGGGCCAGACTCCCACTGATAGTGGCTGGGATCATCGGGATCCGGAATTATTGGGGCAGCCATTCGATGTGGCAGAACTTCTCGTCAACACGGCGGGAGAGCAGCATGCGGGCAAACAGATGCTCATACTCTTGTTCTTCATTGCCAAGGCCAACCCAGATCTCGGCATAGTCGGTATCGCTCACCGCAAATCCCACGTCCGCTTCCCAGTCATCGGCCGGGTCGGTTTCGGCCAGCAGGCCGCGGTCGTTGAACTCCTGATTGAAGCGGGCGATCTCCTGCTCCGGCAGGTTGTCAGAGGCCAGCTCCATAAAGAGTTCGAGGGCGGTATCGAGCAGTTCCTCGACGCTGTGCATTTCGTCATTCATAGACATAAGCGGTCTGTTCCAGAAAAGAGAAAAAGGTGCCGGCGCAGATCACAACCTGCGGGGCGGCGCTATTCTAGCGGTCGGCAGACCCCTTGGCGAGATGAGGCGAACCGCTGTGACCTGTTTTTGTGCCAATAAAAAACCGGATCCAGTGACAGGATCCGGTCTTCATTGGGGGAAGGGGTCACGCATAGGGCGTCAGCTCATCCCTTCTTGTCATCGGCGAAGGTGATGTTGAGCTCCAGTACCGACAGCTCATCACTCTTCTGATCCAGTTGGACGGTTATCTTCTCCGGATCAATGTTGACGTATTTGCGGATCACATCGAGGATGTCCTGTTTGAGCTGGGGCAGGTAATCCGGCCCCCCTCTGGATGAACGCTCGTGAGCAACAATGATCTGCAACCGCTCTTTGGCCAGTTGTGCGGTGTTCTGTTTCTTGTTGGAACGAAAATAATCCAATAATGACATGTTTAACTCCCGAACAGTCGGCTAAAGAAGCCCTTCTTCTCTTCTTCCAGAAAACGAAATTCCTTGGCATCGCCCAGCAGGCGGGACACCGCATCTTCGTAGGCCTGACCGGCATCGGACTCCTTGTCCAGAATGACCGGTTCGCCGGAGTTGGAGGCGCGCAGCACCGCCTGGGACTCCGGGATCACCCCGAGTAGCGGGATGGCCAGGATCTCCTGCACATCCTGCACGCTCAGCATGTCGCCGCGGTTGACGCGGGTCGGGCAGTAGCGGGTCAGCAGCAGGTGCTCCTTGATGGGGTCTTCGCCACGCTCGGCGCGGCGGGACTTGGAGGCCAGGATGCCAAGGATGCGGTCGGAGTCACGCACGGAAGAGACTTCCGGGTTGGTGGTGACGATCGCTTCGTCGGCAAAATAGAGCGCCATCAGTGCGCCCGCCTCGATCCCTGCCGGGGAGTCGCAGACGATGTAATCGAACTTCATCTCCGCCAGCTGATCCAGGATCTTCTCGACCCCCTCACGGGTGAGGGCATCTTTGTCCCGGGTCTGGGAGGCGGGCAGGATAAACAGATTTTCCGAGCGTTTGTCCTTGATCAGCGCCTGATTGAGGTTTGCTTCCCCGTTGATGACGTTGACGAAGTCATACACAACGCGCCGCTCGCAGCCCATGATGAGATCCAGGTTTCTCAGACCGATGTCAAAGTCAATGACCACTGTCTTGTGACCACGCTGGGCTAAGCCGGTGCTCAGGGCCGCACTGGTTGTGGTCTTGCCAACGCCACCTTTACCCGATGTAACGACTATGATTCGCGCCATTCTCGCTTCCTTGTAACTCTATTTGATACGGTCTATTCGGAGTTGTTCATTGTCCAGCCGGACGTGTACCGGTTGCTGGATCAGGCCTGCTGGCAATGCATCGCTCAGCTGGAATGTGCCCGCGATGGAGAGCAGCTCGGCCTGTAATTGCTGGCAATAGATCCGGGCCTGGGTGTTGCCCCGGGCACCGGCAATGGCTCTGCCACGCAGGGTGCCATAAATATGAATGCTGTCGTCGGCGAGCACTTCGGCTCCCGGACTGACGGACCCCAGCACCACCAGCGAGGTGCCGGCGGCGTAAATCTGCTGGCCGGAACGAACAGGTCCCACATGTACCTTGCTCGGGATCAAGGGGGCGGGTTCGGGCTCGGGAACCACCTCAGGGGCGGCTGGCGCGGGGGCAGGCTCGGGTTCCGGTTCGCTCTTGCGACTCTTGCCCGAGGCCATCACGGCCAGTCCCACCGCCTTGGCGGCTGTCTTCATCTCTTCACTGCGCGCCCCCGTGATGCCGACCAGCACAAACTCTTCGGACTCCACCAGCTCCTTGAGCTGTTCGAAATCGGGAATATGTTCCAGTCGGGAAACATTGATCACCAGCGGCGCACAATTAAAAAAGTAGGGTGCCTGGGCCACTTTTTCGGCCAACAACTGACGGATCCGCTCAGGCTCGCCATCGCTGATATGCAACACAGAAATAGTGAAGGTGGTCCCTTTCAATTCGTTATCGCGCTCAACCATGAATCTTCCCCGAGGCAGAGATGCTAATCCGTTATTGTTATTCAATTCCTGATGTTATAGTTTGCCCCCATCAGAGGCAATAAACTCGTCGGATTATATCAATTTCCATGTTGTGTGCAGTCTATAAAAGTCGCAAAAAAGCCGAGACCTACCTTTTTGTTGAAAAAAGAGAGGATTTCTCCCGCGTTCCCGAGCCATTGCTGAGCGCATTCGGGCGTCCCGAGCTGGTGCTGATGACCAAGCTGGATCCGGCCAAGCCCTTGGGGCTGGCTGATGTCGGCAAGGTGATGGCCGCGCTGACCAACCAGGGGTTCTACCTGCAGGTGCCACCGCCCCCCGAGAATTTGCTGGAGCAGCACAAGGCCAGCCTGAAAAAACCATCCTGAATATCCAGCCCCGTTGTGTGATCTGCCCAGCGGGGCTAATTCTTTGTGACTCTGCATGACGCATTCCGGCTCCGGAGAGGTAGCTTGCGATAATCCCGTGACAGGATCTGGCCAAATTAAACCCTCCCTTTGGTGATATTCACTTTTCGCTGTTTAAATAGAAAGTCAATCTGCTCCCAACACCATATCGTCAACCTTTGCTGGCGCTCACAAAAATAGCGAGTGGCGCGTACTCATATCCTCCATTTCAACGGCTATTGGCTCATTCATCGATTATTTTCAGCCTCTTCCTTGGGCGTTTTTTTGGCCTCCACTGCGTGATGAGTTGTCCATCAAAGGGCGAGTAAAGAGGGCGGTGATAACTGTACTAAAACCAGTTTGTGCGATGCGCTGTGGCCAAAATGATGAGCTAACCCCCTGTTTGTGTGCTTGATTGTTTGCCCTGATCACGAAAGTGCCACATAGGTGGAAATCAATGTGGCGGCGTGATAATCCGCAGGGTGAGTGGTAACCGCGTCTTGCCAAACAAGGGTATGACCAAAGGGGGGGGATATTGAGCTGAGGGGTCATCTCGATATCGATTAGTTGTGAAAGCGTGACCGGGGCAAGATAGCGGGTAAAGGTTACTGGCAGGGTAGAATGTCGCTTCCAATCCATTGAGACGAGTTAATCAAGGGATGTAATTAGAGAGGTATGCAGACAAGGCAATCCGCATTGCGGTGGCGTAGCAGGGGTATATCAGCGGCGCTCTACAGTGAAATGGTCGGTATGCCGGTATAAGTGCCCGGCATCCCATTCGGGCAATAAAAAAGGCGGGATATCCCGCCTTTGTTCAGATGAGGGTCGCAACCCCTATTTATTCGCAAGCAACCTGCATCACCTTGATGGCCAGACCACCACGGGAGGTTTCACGGTACTTGGAGTCCATGTCCTTGCCGGTGATGTACATGGTCTCGATCACCTTGTCCAGGGAGACGCGCGGCTTGGAGGTACGACGCAGGGCCATACGGGAGGCGTTGACAGCCTTCATGGCTGCGATGGCGTTACGCTCGATGCAAGGCACCTGTACCTGACCGGCAACCGGATCACAGGTCAGACCCAGGTTGTGCTCCATACCGATCTCGGCAGCTTCGCAGACGTGCTCCGGGCTACCGCCCATCAGCTCGGTCAGACCGGCAGCGGCCATGGAGCAGGAGACACCCACTTCACCTTGACAGCCCACTTCGGCGCCGGAGATGGAGGCGTTCATCTTATAGAGGATGCCGACGGCACCGGCTGCCAGATAGAAACGGGTGTACTCGTCACGGCCAACCGGCTGGATGAACTTGTCGTAGTAAGCCAGTACGGCCGGGATGATACCGGCAGCGCCGTTGGTCGGGGCAGTGACCACTCGGCCACCGGCAGCATTCTCTTCACTCACGGCCAGAGCGAACATGTTGACCCAGTCAACGATGTTCATCGGGTCGCTCGAGAGGTTCTCGTTGGTGTTGAGCTGACGGTAGAGCGGTGCGGCACGACGGGGTACACGCAGCGGGCCGGAGAGAACGCCTTCGGTACGGCAGCCGCGCTCGATACCTTCGCGCATGGTGTTCCAGATCTTGCCGAACTTCTTGTAGATCTCTTCCGGAGTGTTGAAGCACTTCTCGTTTTCCATCATCAGGGCAGAGATGGAGAGACCGGTCTGGCTGCAATGGGCAACCAGCTCGGCGGCGCTCTTGAACGGATAGCGTACGGACATGTCGCCGCTGTCAGCCTTGCCGAAGTTCTCTTCGTCAACGATGAAACCGCCACCGATGGAGTAGTAGGTCTTGCTGTAAACCACTTCATCTTCGATCAGGGCAGTCAGCTTCATGCCGTTTTCGTGCAGCGGCAGGGCTTCGTCGTGGAATACCATGGCGTCGCGCGGGAAGCTGACGGTGTGGCAGTGCAGGCCGATCGGCAGGCGCTCGGTCTGCTCAACACGGGAGATAAACTCGGGGATGGCATCGATATCGACATTTTCCGGCAGGTTGCCAGCCAGGCCCATGATGATGGCAGTGTCGGTATGGTGGCCTTTGCCAGTCCAGGAGAGGGAGCCGTAGACATCGACATTGATCCGGGTTACATCGCGGATCTTGCCGCCCGCGCGCAGCTCGTCAACAAACTGTTTGGCCGCTTTCATCGGGCCAACAGTGTGGGAAGAAGAGGGGCCTACACCGATTTTGAAGATATCAAAAACGCTGATCATGTCACTATTACCTCAGGGTAGAAGGGGGCGGCATGCCCACTCACAGAAATTTGGGAGATCCATGGAACGCGCTTGTCAGCGCAGGTCACAGAACCAGATAACCGTAGTGTAACGGCTCCAGACCTAAAAAAAGTTGAAATAGATCTATTTTTGTTGAATCTGAGGCGCGAGTATAAAATTTATTTTTGTGCTTATCCATTTTGTTAAGCGTTTGCCCATAAAAATACCCGGCGATGCCGGGCATTTCGGAACCAAATGGAGTCATTTGCCGTTTTTTAACATTCGGTAATGTTAACGGCGAGGCCACCACGGGCCGTCTCCTTGTATTTGGTCTTCATGTCGTTGCCGGTCTCCCACATGGTCTTGATCACCTTGTCGAGCGACACCTTGTGCTCGCCGGTGCCGCGCAGGGCGAGGCGGGCGGCATTGATCGCTTTCACTGCGCCCATAGCGTTGCGCTCAATGCAGGGCACCTGTACCAACCCGCCAATGGGATCGCAGGTGAGGCCGAGATTGTGCTCCATGCCTATTTCGGCGGCGTTCTCCACCATGGCCGGACTGCCCCCCAGCAGTTCGGTCAGTGCGCCAGCCGCCATGGAGCAGGCAACCCCAACTTCACCCTGACAGCCCACTTCGGCGCCGGAGAGGGAGGCGTTCTTCTTATATAAGATGCCGATGGCAGCCGCGGTGAGGAAGTAGCGGATCAGCGTCTCGTCATCCACCTTGTGGACGAAGCGATCGTAGTAGTGCAGCACGGCGGGGATGATGCCCGCAGCGCCATTGGTGGGGGCGGTGACCACCCGGCCACCGGCGGCGTTCTCCTCGTTGACCGCCAGCGCAAAGAGATCGACCCACTCCATCACCATCAGCGGATCCTTGTTGAAGTTGGTCTCGCAGTTTAGCTGGCGGAACAGCCCCGGGGCGCGGCGCCGAACCTTGAGGCCGCCCGGCAGCACCCCTTCGCTTTTGCAGCCTCGCTCGACGCAGCCCTGCATCGCCTGCCAGATCTTGCGCAGCCCCGCTTTTATCTGCTCATCGCTGCGAAAGACCCGCTCGTTGGCGAGGATCAGCCCCGAGATGGAGAGGCCGCTCTCCTGACAGTGGGCCAGCAGTTGGGCGCCGCTGTCGAACGGGTAGGGGACAGGGTGTTCGGCATCAGACTTGGCGGCCTCTTCCTTGGCGGTGGCAAAGTGGCTCTCTTCAATGATGAAGCCGCCCCCGATGGAGTAGTAGGTCTGGCTGAAGCGCAGGTTTTCCTCTTTATCAAAGGCCCGCAGAGTCATGCCATTGGTGTGGGCCGGCAGGGTTTTGCGACGGTTGAAGATGATGGCACCGGTGCGGGGAAAATGGCTTGGTTGCTCGCCTGCCAGCTGCAGGTTCTGCTCCTTTTCAACTCGAGCCAGAATGGCGGGAATCGCATCGATATCGACCGATTCCGGTTCAAAGCCTGACAGACCCAGAATGATTGCCTTGCCGGTACCGTGCCCTTTGCCGGTCTGGCCCAGCGAGCCGTAACACTCCACTTCGACCCGCGTGACCTGTGGCAGATGGCTTTGCAGCTTGAGCTGCTGGACGAAGGCATAAGAGGCACGCATGGGGCCGACGGTATGGGAAGAGGAGGGGCCAATTCCGATGGAAAACAGGTCAAACACGCTGATCATGACATCAATCCGGTGATGGTTTATGTCTGTTTATTCTAGGATTTTTGACGTGGATGGAAAGCGGGGATGTGCGGTGCTGTGACATGGACACAGATAATGGGGCTGGGGATTGCCCAAGAAGGTTGAAGGGGCTGATCCCCTTCAACCGGCCTGGTCAGTCGAGAAATTCGCACAGATAGGCAGTGGGAGTTTTCACTTCCAGTTTGAAGGAAGAGTGACCGGCCACCAGGAAGGATTCACCCTGGCTGTAGGTGTGCCACTCATCTTCATCAGCCAGCTGGATGGTGAGGGCGCCCTTGATCACTGTCATCCGTTCGGGGGCGGCGGTGTTGAACAGATAGTCACCGGCGTTCATCACCCCGATGGTTGATTTCTCGCCTTTTTGTTCGAAACCGATAGATTTTACATTTCCGTCGAAATACTCGTTAACTTTCAGCATCTTTACATCCCTGTGTGTACGTTTGTGCAGCCAAACTAGCACAATCTTTTGCCAGTTGTCATGGGGGATGAGGTAAAAATCGCCGAGACCGCTTTGAATCTTCACTTTTTCGCAAACTTATTAATAGCCAAGGTTAATGATTTGCTGATTTAAAACAGCAATTAAATGTGAGATAACACGCGCAAACAGGGGAATGGGCAGCCGCTCATTCCCCTGTTTGGTTAATTGCACTGGGAAAAGTGTGAATTTTGCTACATAAAGGAACATATTGTGTTAACTAAAGGACTCATTAA
Source organism: Aeromonas sp. R1-2 (assembly GCF_040908505.1). Lineage (NCBI taxonomy): Bacteria > Pseudomonadati > Pseudomonadota > Gammaproteobacteria > Aeromonadales > Aeromonadaceae > Aeromonas > Aeromonas sp. R1-2. The sequence continues at coordinate 20,900 of NZ_JBFODU010000025.1, forward strand.
AAACATCGGCTTCCAGGTTGTGGTCGCCATGGTACTGGGCGCAGTGGTCGGCGCGTTCATGGGTGAACAAGCCACCGTGTTTGCACCGCTCGGTACCCTGTTTATCCAGCTGATCAAGATGCTGGTGATCCCGCTGGTGGCGGTTGCCATCCTCTCCGGCGCCGCCAATCTGGGCGCCAGCCCGGCTGCGGGCAAGATCGGGGCCGCCACGCTGGCCTTCTTCCTCGTGACCTCCGCGTTGGCCGTGTTGCTGGCGCTGGTGATGGGGCAGATCTTCAAGCCGGGTGTCGGGGTCGATTTCGCTTCCGTCGCCTCCATGTTTGGCGGTGACTACGCCGATAAAGGGGCGCTGCCGGATGCAGTCGCCACCTTGCTTGGCATGATCCCCACCAACGTCTTCAACTCCCTCAACGAAGCGAACATCCTGCAGATCCTGGTGTTCTGCATGTTCCTCGGCATTGCGCTGGCCAAACAGCCGCGCGAGCGGGCCAAGCCGTTGGTCGATGGGCTCAATACCTTGGTGGATGCCTTCGTCTGGATGATCAACAAGGTGATGATCATCGCGCCGCTCGGGGTGTTCGGTCTGATGGCGGAAGCCATCGGTACCTACGGCTTCGATGTGCTGACCCTGGTGCTCAAGCTGTTCGTGGTTTATGTGGCTGCCATCCTCATCTTCGGCTTTGTGGTCTACCCGCTGCTGGTGATGATGTTCTCCAACACGCCGGTAATGAAGTACCTCTCTGCCATGAAGAAGCCGCAGATCGTGGCCTTCTCCACCGCCTCTTCCATGGCGACCCTGCCGGTCAATATGGAGACCTGCGAGCATGATCTGAAAGTGACCAACGCGACCGCCTCCTTCGTGTTGCCGCTGGGTGCCACCATCAACATGAGTGGCAACGCCATCTATTACGGTCTGGTCGCCATCTTCTTCGCGCAGGTTTACAACATCGATCTGAGCGTCGGTGCCTGGGCGGCCATCATTGTGACCTCCACTCTGGGGGCGATCGGTCAGGCCGGTGTGCCGGGCCCAAGCTTCCTGGTGGTTGCCGTATTGCTGGCGGCCGGGATCCCCATCGAAGGGCTGCCGCTGCTGTTTGCGCTGGATCGACTGTTCGACATGATCCGCACCTCCCTCAATATCACCGGCGATGCGGCCTGTGCTGTCATTGTTGACCGCTTCAGCCCGGAATATGACCCAGAGCGCTGGAACAAGGCATAATTGCTTTGAGCTGGACTGAGATATAACAGCCTTGAGCTGACACTGCGTAACGCGAGCCCCTGCCATGATGGCGGGGGCTTTTTTATATCTGCCGGACAAGTATCAGAGCAAAGGTGTGCAAAGAGATTGCTGACGGATTTAGCTGTGTTGAATGGAGAGTACAGGAGGGGAAAACGTCAGTTGTGGGCATGGGCCGTATGGCGTCAACCGGCCTGTTGTAGATGCCGGGGTAGGGTATTGTCAAACGGCGGGTAACAAAAAGGGGAGCCTTGCTCCCCTCGGATATGATCTGCTGCTGGTTCTACTCCATCAGGCCATATGGTTAAACCATCCTGGTTACACCCTTGTGGCGAAAGAAACAGCGTCAACGTGATGAAATCATATCTATGTTGACCATCTCGGCATTATTACTGAAAAGCGCCAGTTGGTGGCGATTAAACAGACATGGCAAAGAGGGTCGGTCCGGATTGATGCCTCTCTATCCGGCTCAGAACTGTGACAGTGAGGGCAGAGAGACAGCAACCAGGGTGAAAAACACCGTGAAAACGGCAGTAACGACAAACTCTTTCATTTTTCTCTCCCTAAGTTGTTGGTTGATGTAGTCAAGATACCATAACAAGGGGGTAAAACAAGGTGTAAATTGATAAAACAGCTTCTTTGCTTGTTAGGTTGGTTGAGATGGCTATTTTTGTCATATTGAGCTGATTTTATCACCCGCTATGGCATGGTAGGCATTAAAAATTCTGTCTTTATGATTATTTCATTTAAATTCAATTGGTTGGTGAGTTGCTGGTTGGCTTGGTGATGGGTTTTGTATGGGGCTTTAGTGGCATTTTATAAGTTTTCCTCCTCGTAATAGTGTCATTGAGGCCATAAAAAGTGCGCAAGGCAATGATTTGACGATTCCTGACGTAGATAGCCCATCCAAAAGAAGTCTATGGAGAGAGTCTGGTTGCCAACCCTTGTCACACCATCACTTTATCAGTCCGGAGTCTCCGCATTTTTACAGCAATACACTGGGTTCATAGGGAGGAGAGCCGTGCATCGGGGGGATACAGAGTAGCAGCTGGCTGTTTTATCACCGCCAATTTCCCCGTTGGCCTCGGAATAGACATGGCTGCAGCAAGAGTGAGGTGCGCAATAGAGCAGAGGCGTACTCTCTGGCTGGGCTGGGCTGGGCTGGGCTGGGCTGGGCTGGGCTGGGCGCGAGTAGCGATCCGCGTGGCCGGTGCATCTGCGTGAGTCATGTGAGTGCAATACGAGCGCAGCGCCGGAGCATGGTTGGGGAAGATATCTGAGTCCCTTCTACAAGATTGAGATATAAAAAGCGGTGTATGACGAGGAGGCTGAACAAGCTGGTTTCAGGGGCGACAGAGCGCAGGTCAACTCAATCCGGTGCGCAGTGATAAAACATCCACGACGATACCGGAACTCTGTTCGTATGCTGATGTCGGTTGCTGTGAGGAGAGGAAGGCTAGTGATCTGTCAGATGGCGCAAGGGTTGGTAATCAGGCAACCCGTATGGTGAGGGCCACACAGCGTGCCGATGCACCCGTTTTTGTAAGATATTAAAAAACCCTCCGATGGAGGGTTTCTGTCATCAACAGCCGGTAAAAGCCGCTTGGCTTAGAACAGGGTGGTGGAAAGGTTGTAAAGCTCCTGATCGAACGGACGCTTCATGTTCTCGATGCAGTCGATGATGTCGTGGTGTACCAGCTCGTTGCGCTGGATACCGACGCAGCGACCACCGTGACCAGCCAGCAGCTGCTCAACAGCGTAAGCCCCCATACGGCTGGACATGATGCGGTCACGGGCAGTCGGGGCGCCGCCACGCTGAATGTGGCCCAGGATGGTGGCGCGGGTTTCACGACCGGTCAGGGCTTCGATGTCTTTAGCCAGTGCGTTCACGTCGGTTACGTGCTCGCAGATGGTGATGATGGCGTGCTTCTTGCCCTTGGCTTCGCCTTCCTTAATCTGCTTGAGCAGCTTCTCTTTGTCGAAGGCCACTTCCGGCACGATCACATACTCGGCACCACCGGCAACGGCAGCAGACATGGCCAGATCGCCACAGTGGCGACCCATGATCTCGACCACGGAGATACGGTGGTGGGAGCTGCAGGTGTCGCGCAGGCGGTCGATGGCGTCAACCACCACGTTCAGGGCAGTATCAAAGCCGATGGTGAAGTCGGTACCGGCGATGTCGTTGTCGATGGTGCCCGGCAGGCCGATGCAGGGGAAACCCTCTTCGGTCAGCTTCTTGGCACCCATGTAGGAGCCGTCACCACCGATGACGACCAGCGCATCGATACCGTGCTTTTTCAGGTTTTCGATCGCTTCGGCGCGCACTGCGGGGTCTTTGAAGGCAGGGAAACGGGCGGAGCCGAGGAAAGTACCACCACGGTTCACCACGTCGGAGACGCTGTGACGCTCCAGCTTGACGATGCGATCCTGGTGCAGACCGAGGTAGCCATCATAAATACCGTAAACTTCCAGGCCATGATGCAAACCGGCGCGAACCACGGCGCGAATGGCTGCGTTCATACCCGGTGCGTCGCCACCACTGGTCAAAACACCAATACGTTTGATTTGTTTGGTCATGAGTGCCTCTGGATCTGAGTTGTCAAATACGAATGTTTAAATAGACAAGCCACTTTTACTATATCGGCTTTCATATGGGATGCGGGGGCCACCATAGGAAAAGCGATACAAGAGAGGGGACGAGCCCCTCTCTTTGCCGTAATCAGCGATTACTTGGCAGCGCCAGCGATGATCTGGGAGAAGTCGTCCACTTTCAGGGACGCACCACCGACCAGGCCACCGTCGATGTCCGGCTGACCGAACAGGTCGGCTGCAGTGGCGCCAGTGACGGAACCGCCGTACAGGATCTGTACTTTGGCAGCAACGGCGGCATCAAAACCGGCCAGGTACTGACGGATGTGAGCGTGAACGGACTGAGCGATCTCCGGAGTGGCAGTCTTGCCAGTACCGATGGCCCATACCGGCTCGTAAGCGATAACGGCGTTGTTGAAGGAGGCGATGCCGCAACGGTCGATAACAGCTTTCAGCTGGGTCTCAACCACGTTCTTGGTCACGCCGGCTTCGAACTGCTCCAGAGTTTCACCGATGCACAGAACCGGGATCAGGCCGCCTTTCTGGATCGCTTCGTACTTGGCAGCAACCACGTCGTCACTCTCTGCGTGCAGGGTACGACGCTCGCTGTGGCCGACCAGAGAGTAGGTGCAACCGAAGGCTTTCAGCATGGAGGGGGCGTTTTCGCCGGTGAAGGCACCAGACTCGTGAACGTCAGCGTTCTGGGCACCGTAGGCAATCTTGCTGCCAGCGGTCAGTTGCTCAACCAGACCCAAAAAGATAACCGGCGGGCAGACGGCGACTTGCACAGAAGGATGAGCGGCAGCAGCCGGGGTCAGTCCTTTGATCAGAGCTTCTACAGAAGCTTTGGTGCCGTTCAGTTTCCAGTTACCCATTACCAGGTGCTGTCTCATCTTGTATATCTCCTAGGCATTTGATTGCGCGACATTATATGAATTGAACCGAGCCCAAGATAGCTGACCCGGCGGCAAATGACGTAATTTTTTTTCGCTTTCCTGATCCAAATCAGGAATGAAACGCTTGATCGCTCATTCGTTAACCTGCCCCCGCAAGCGAGCCCACCATACCCCAATCCATTCGTGGATGGCAGCTTCGGAATACATCAAATAACGCCCTTTGGGCAAATAACTGTAGAGCGGCTGGGGTACCTGGCTCTGCTTGGCGGTGTAATCGGTGGGGGCCGGCACGGCATTGAGTCCCTGACCCTGATAGAGGGCCATGGCGCGTGGCAAATGAGTGGCCGAACTGACCAGCGCCACCTCTTTTCCCTTGAGGTGACGACTGATACTGACCGCCTCATCATGAGTGTCTTTGTTGTTTTCAAACAACGTCATCCGCGAACGGGGAATGCCGAGGCTCTCGGCCATCCGGGCATTGACCTCGGCATTGGAGAGGGTATCCCCCGACACATAGCCGGAGAAAACCAGTTCGGCGTCGGGATAGGCCTGGGCGAGGCGCACCCCTTCGAGAGTCCGTGCCAGCGAGATATTGTTCTGCCAACTGCGCATCGGCACCGCCGGGTCGCTGACATGACCATTGCCGAGCACCACGATGGCGTCGATGTTGGGATGCTGGCTCACCTCGAACGGCGGGAAGGTTTGCTCCAGCCCGCGGGCCAGTTCATAGCTCACCGGCCGCATCCCCATCAGCGCCACAATGAGCAGCGAGAGGGTGGCCAGCAGCTTGCCGGTTTTCTGAAAACGGGTGAACCAGAGTAACAGCAGGGCGACCAGTAGCAGGGAGAGGGAGAAGGGGAGCGGCATCAACAGCTGACCCAGCCACTTTTTAATCACAAACACGGCAGACACTTCCTTGAGTTTTCAGCAAATTCGGGATGTGACAGAATACCTTTCTTTTTTGTGATGGCCACAACCCTGTGGCGCTAATGTTGAGTTTCTCCTTGAAGCACGATCAGAGTTTTGACGGGCGCGCCGACAAGTTCGCCCGCAACATTTACGACTCCACCAAGGGGCGCATCCGCACCACCATTGTCTGGAGCGACATCGAAGCCTGCCTGGCCCGCCTTGGCAACCGACCGCTGCGCATCCTCGATGCGGGGGGCGGTTTTGGCTATTTTGCCCAGAAGCTGGCGGCCATGGGCCATCAGGTGGAGCTGTGCGATCTGTCAGCAGAAATGCTGGAACTGGCCCGCAGCCAGATCGCTGAGAAGGGGCTGGAAGACAAAATCCGTCTCATCCATTGCCCCATTCAGGATCTGAAGCAACACGTGACCGGGACCTTTGATCTGGTGCTCTGCCATGCGGTGCTGGAGTGGCTCGCCGAGCCGCGCCAGACCTTGCTGGGTCTGTTCCCTTTCGTCAATGCCGGGGGCATACTGTCGCTGCTTTTCTACAACCGTCATGGTTTGCTGTTCCAGAGCCTGGTGGTGGGCAATTTTGACTATGTGCGCCTTGGCCTTCGCAAGAAGCGCCAGACAGCGCTTACGCCCACCAACCCCCAGTTGCCGGAGCAGGTCTATGACTGGATTGGTCGCGGGGGGCTGCGCATCATCGGCAAGACCGGGGTGCGGGTGATCCACGACTATATGCGTCACAAGCAGGATCAGGTGGAGAAGTTCGACGATCTGCTGGCCATGGAGCAGCAATATTGCCGTCAGGAGCCTTTTGTCGCCCTTGGTCGCTATATCCATGTGATGGCCCAGAAGCCAGCCGGCTGATTGCTCGCTGTTCACGTCGATGTGAACCATGTTTTCGATGCTACCGGATGTAGCCGCGCGCACGATTTTGCGCCCAATACAACAACGAGATGACAACATCATGATGAGTACATCCCGTACCCTGCCAGAGCGTTCTTTGCCGGAGCTAGTAGGGTGGGTCAGGCAGGAGGGGTTGGCGTTGAGCCTGCCAACCGACCGGCTGGCCTTTCTGATTGCAATCAAGACCCTGTCCGAAGATGAGTCGGACCTGTCGGAAGCGGCGCTGCACGACGCCTTTGGCTATGTCAGCAGCGCCTTCGGCCAGATGGACGAGACCCTCACTGGTCGCGCCAACAATGCCATCAACGATCTCATTCGCCAGCAACTGCTGTCGCGTTTCAACACCGACATGGTGGCGGGGGAGAGCCTCTACCGTCTGTCTCGACTTGGCGTGAGCATCGTCGACTTCTTTATGGATCAGCGTCAGGTTGACTCCATCAAGCTCTCCATTCTGCTAGAACACCTGGCTGCCGAGCTCGACACCGCCCGCAAGGCGGCGCTCGAGACCAACACCCGCGAGCAGTGGGATGCCGAGGTGCTGCCGCGCCTCACCTTCTCGCTGGAAGAGACGCTGGGGCGCATCGATCTCACCCAGCGCGCCATGGATGAGCAGCAGAATCAGGTCAAAAGCGAGATTGCGGCCCTGCTGACCCAGAACTGGGTCGATGCCATTCACAGTTGCGAAAAGCTGCTGCACGAGACCGGCCAGACCCTGCGCGAGCTGCAGGATACCCTGGATGCTGCCGGCCACCGCCTGCAGGCGGGGCTGCTCAACATTCAGGAAGCGGCGCAGGGGCGCGACGATCTGTTTCACGTCGAGGAGCTGACTCATGCCTTGCAGGGGCGCCTTGACGTCATCACCAGCTGGGGTCAGCAGTGCATCGAGCTCTGGTCCCGCTACGATCGCCACGTCCACAAATTTATCCGCAACGCCATCGACATGGACAAGAACCGTGCCTTCAGCCAGCGGCTGCGCGAGTCTATCCGAAACTTCGAGCAGCACAACTGGCAGTTGCGGGTGGCCGAAGAGCCCCGTCTGCTGGAGCTGCGCGACGAAACCATCGCTATCCACGACGAGGAGGTGACCGGTGAGGTGCCCCTCGAGATGGAGTACGTCGAGATGGTGGATATCAACCAGGAGCTGGCCGAGCGGATCGAGCGATATCTGGCCCGCTACCCCGAGCAGGGCCAGCAGTTGGATCTGGCCGATGTGCTGCGCGAATACCTGCTGGATTACCCGGCTCATGCCCACTTCGATGTGGCGCGTCTTCTGATCGACCAGGCCGTGCGCCTGGGCCATGCCAGCGGCGAGCGCGAACTGCATCGCCAACCCGCATGGAAACCCATTAACCAAGCTGGATCCAAGGTTCAGGCCTATGTCATTGATCAATACTGAGTTTCCCTTGCCGCTGCGGCTCGCAGAGGCGATTGCCAACCCCTTGTTTCCGCGCATCGACACCGCCTTGCGCTCCGGTCGCCACATCAGTGCCGACGAGTTCGAGCAGCACTCGGCGCTGGTCGAATATCACAGCGAGCTGGAGATCTTCTACGGCCGCTATCAGGTGGAGCTGATCAAGGCGCCGGAAGGCTTCTTCTACCTGCGTCCGCGCCCGAGCTCCGACATCGGCACCACTGTTCTCTCCGAGCTCGATATGCTGGTGGGCAAGGTGCTCTGTTACCTCTACCTGAGCCCGGATCGTCTGGCTTCGGAAGGAGTATTCGCCATGGCCGAGCTGCAAGAAGAGGTGCTGAGCCTCGCCGACGAGAAGCAGCTGCTGCGGATGGTCAACAGCCGCTCCGGCGGTACCGATCTCGACAAGAAGAAGCTGCTCGAAAAGATCCGTACCTCCATGCGTCGCCTGCGTCGCCTCGGCATGATCACCGCCCTTGGCAACGGGGATAAATTCCGGGTCAACGAATCGGTGTTCCGTTTCGCCGCCGATGTGCGTTCCGATGAAGATCCGCGCGCCGTTCAGCTGCGGATGATCCAGGAGGGTGAAGCCATCTTCCACGACGACGAAATGCCGAGCAGCGACTCGCTCTTTGATGACATCGAGGCGGATCTCGATGAAGAACAACTGGATCTGGAGGTATAACCGGTGCGAGGCAAGTTCAAATCCCTGACCATGGTCAACTGGAACGGCTTCTTTGCCCGGACCTTCGATCTCGACCAGCTGGTCACTACCCTTTCCGGCGGCAACGGCGCGGGCAAGTCCACCACCATGGCGGCCTTTATCGCGGCGCTTATCCCCGACCAGTCACTGCTTCACTTCCGCAACACCACGGAAGCGGGCTCCAGCAGCGCCTCCCGTGACAAGGGGCTCTACGGCAAGCTGCAGCGCGGCCACTGCTATTCCCTGCTGGAAGTGATGAACAGCCGCGAACAGCGGATCTGGGTCGGCGTGCACCTCGAGCAGGTGGCCAACCGCGACAACAAGGTCAACATCACTCCGTTTGCGCTGGTGGATGTGCCGGAGAATCTGGCACCGACCGATCTGCTGCTGGAGAAGCTTGATGGCGGCAAGGGGCGGGTACGCGCCTTTACCGACCTGAAAGGGGCGGCCGCCGAGCTGGGTGCGCTGAAAGTCGCCAAGTTCAATACGGTGACCGACTATCACAACTTCATGTTTGAGTTCGGCATCACCCCGAAGAAGCTGCGTGATCAAAAAGATCGCGGCAAGTTCTACCGCCTGATCGAGGCATCCCTCTACGGCGGCATCTCCTCGTCCATCAGCCGTTCCCTGCGAGAGTACCTGCTGCCGGAGAACTCCGGGGTGCGCAAGGCGTTTGCAGACATGGAGGCGGCCATCTATGAAAACCGCCGCACCCTGGAGGCGATCAAGGAAACCCAGGGTCAGCGAGATCTGTTCAAGAACCTGATCACCGAAACCACCCACTATGTGGCAGCGGACTATGTGCGCAACGCCGCCGAGAAGAGCCGCCTCTCCGAGCTGGCCCTCAAGGCGCGCCAGGAGCTAGCGGATAAACGCCGCATTCTGGCCGAAGAGAAACAGCGCGCCATCTATCTGGCCGACGAGGTGGAGCAGCTCACCAACCGCGAGAAACTGCTGACCGACGAGCTGGAGTCTGCCTCCGAGCATCTGGCCAAGGTGATGGCGGCTGTCAGCTTGCAGAAGAAGATCGAGATGTATCGCGCCGATCTGGCGGATCTCTCTGACAAACTCGAGCAGCAGCAGGCGGTGGTGGAGGAGATCCACGGCCAACTGCTGGAAGTGGAAGAGCGCAAGGAGCTGGCGCAGGCAGAAGTCGACAGCCTCAAGACCCAGCTGGCCGACTACCAGCAGGCGCTCGATATCCAGCAGACCCGCGCCATCCAGTACCGTCAGGCGGTGCAGGCCCTCGATGCTGCCCGCGAGCAGTGCGAGCTGCCGGGGCTGACCGCCGAACAGGCGAGTGACACCCTGCACCAGTTCCGCGCCGCCGAGCAGAGCCTTACCAGCCGGGTGTTGGGGGCCGAGCAGCAATTGGCGCTGGCCAAGGCAGCAGTGGCCGAGCACGAAGCGGCGCTGGCGCTGCTTTTGAGCATCGCCCCCGAGACAGTGCGCGAGGCCGCCTGGCCCACCGCGCAGGCGCTGCTCAAGCGTCACATCGAAGACAAGGCTCGCATTGCTCAGGGGCAGGGGCTGCGCGCCGCGCTGGCTCGCCTCGAGAAAGAGAGTGAAAGCCAGAAGAGTCTCTTCAAGCTGCGTGATGAGCTGCAGCAGGCCTCTGGCCAGCATATCGCCAGCAGCGATGAGCTGGAGATCTTCCTCGAAGCCCAGCGTACCCGTCAGGAGGAGCTCTCCGAGCAGCAGGCGGAGGTGAATCAGCGCCGCGCCAGCCTCGAGCATCAGGGCACCCAGCTGGGTCGCGATATCAGCGATCTCACCAAGCTGGCGCCGCGCTGGCTCAAATCCTTTGAAAAGCTCGAGCAGCTGCGCGAGCAGAGCGGTCTGCCGCTGACTACCGCCGAAGAGCTTTCGGCCGGTATGCAGACAGTGCTCGACAAGGAGCGGGAGTTCGAGCAGGAGAGCAATCGCATCGCGGCGCAGAAACAGGCGCTGGAGCTGCAAATTCGCAACCTGCAGCTGGGGGCCGGCGAGGCGGATCCGCGTCTTGCCCGCATCGCCGAGCAGGTGGGGGGCGTGCTGCTCTCTGATGTCTATGACGACATCTCCATCGACGATGCCCCTTACTACTCCGCGCTCTACGGCCCGGCTCGCAGCGCCCTGGTGGTGCTCGACCTTGAAGGCGCCATCGAGCGGCTGAAAAAGCTGGAAGATTGCCCGGAAGATATCTACCTGATTCAGGGCAACCCCGACTCCTTTGACGAGGATTTGGTGGAAGCTGATGAGCTGGGGGACGCCGTGCTGGTGCGTACCAGCAAGCGTCAGGTGCGCTTCTCCCGCTACCCCGAGCTGCCGCTGTTTGGTCGCGCCGCCCGTGAAAAACGGATCGAGCAGCTCGACCTTGAGCGCGAAGGGCTGATCGAGGGCTACGCCAAGGCCGCTTTCGAGCAGCAGAAGTACCACCGTCTCTACGGTCACTTCCGCGACTTTATCGGTCAGCATCTGGATATCGCCTTCCGCCCCGACCCCGAAGCCGAAGTGCAGGCCAAGCAGGCCGAACTTCGCGCGCTGCAAGGGGCCATCGGCGAGTGCGACAAGCAGCTGAGTGATGCCAAAGCGGCCGCCGCCCAGCTGACTCGCCATATCCAGCTGGTGCAGGGGATGCTGCCCTTTGCCCACCTGTTTGCCGAAGCCGATTTGGCGGCCCGCCTCGAGGCGGCACACGCCGATGTGGAAGCGCTGAAACAGGCCGAAGCCTTTATCGCCAAACACGGCAAGTCGCTGGAAAAGCTGGAAACCATGGTGCAGGTGCTGCGTCAGGATCCGCAGGATCTGGCCGCGCTGCAGGCTGCCTACGATGAGGTGAGCGACCTGCTGGCCGAGCAGAAGCGCCGTTGCTACGCCCTCGATCAGCTGGTGGCCCGTCTGCCGCACTTTGCCTATCAGGATGCGCAAGATCTGCTGGGCAAGGCCTCCGAGATGAGCGAGCGACTCAAAGAGAAGCTTAAAGCTGCGGAGCTGGCGGCCCGCACTGCCGGCGAGCAGCACAAGCAGATTGCCCAGCGCCACACCGAGGCGCTGCAACTGCGCACCGCGCTGAACTCCAGCGTCGAGGCCAAGCGTCAGACCCTGACCGAGTTTGAGCAGGAGCTGGCGGCCATGGGGCTGACCCTCTCTGACGATATGGAAGAGAAGGCGCGCGCCCACAAGAAAGAGATTGAAGAGCTGCTGATCCGCACCCGTTCCCGTCGCACCAGCGCCGAGGCCCAGTTGCAGGTCACCAAGCGCGAGATCGAATCCCTCGGTGGCCGTCTCAAGCTAGAAGGCAAGGATTACTACAGCGCCCGTAAATCCCTGGTGGGTCACAAGGCGAGCTGGTCGCGGGTGGTGCGTCTGGCGCGGGAGACCGACGTCGAGAAGCGCCTCAACAAGCGCGAGCTGGCGTATCTGGACAGCGACGAGCTGCGTTCCATGTCGGACAAGGCCCTCGGCGCCCTGCGGGTGGCGGTGGCCCACGACGAGGCCCTGCGCGATGCGCTGCGTCTCTCCGAGGGCAACCGCAGCACCGAGCAGAAGGTCGCCTTCTACGTGCAGGTCTACCGTTACCTCAAGGATCGCATCCGCAACGACATCATCCGCTCCGATGATCCGGTTGAGGCGATCGAGGAGATGGAGATCGAGCTGGCGCGTCTCGCTGACGAGCTCAAGCAGCGGGAAACCCACCTGTCGCTCTCCTCTCACGAGGTGGCGGCCAAGATCACCAACATCATCCGCCGCGAGCAGAACCGCATCCGGGTGCTCAACCAGGGGCTGCAGAACATCGCCTTCGGTCTGGTGCGCGGAGTGCGCCTCAACGTCAATATCCGCGAGGCCCACACCCGACTGCTGACGGCGCTGGCCGATCAAACCGCCATGCACAACGATCTGTTCGCCGACAAGGAGCTGAGCTTCTCCGAGGCGATGGCCAAGCTGTTCCAGCGCCTGAATCCGCAGATCGAGCAGGGGGATCGCAGCTATCAGGTGATGGGCGATGTGCTGCTCGACTATCGCAACTATCTGGAGCTGGAGATCGAGGTGCAGCGCGGGGCCGATGGCTGGCTGCGTGCCGAGAGCGGCGCGCTCTCCACCGGTGAGGCGATCGGTACCGGTCAGGCCATCCTCTTGATGGTGCTGATCAGCTGGGAGGAGGAGTCCCGCCGTCTGCGCGGCAAGGATATCGCCCCCTGCCGTCTGCTGTTTCTCGACGAAGCGGCCCGTCTGGATGGCAAATCCATCGCCACCCTGTTCGAGCTGTGCGAGCGGCAGGATATGCAGCTGCTTATCGCGGCGCCTGAGAACATCAGCCCCGAGAAGGGCACCACCTACAAGCTCATCCGCAAGGTGCAGGGCAAGCATGAGCACGTGCATGTGGTCGGTCTGCGTGGCTTCGGCTTTGCCGACGACAAGCTGATCGCCTGAGAAGTCTCTGGCCCATCCCGACACGGGATGACCGGTAACTAGTTGAAAGGGAGGCATTTGCCTCCCTTTTTACATGGAAGATATGGCAAAGTAGCCGCACCGTCGCTGCTGCCTGACAACAAGGCGAGTAACATGGTGAGTGCCTTGGAGCTATGGCAAGGTTAGAGCCTGCATGTAAATGTGTAGCCAGCATTATCGGTTGAATCGAAGAGTAAAAAGTGCGCAGAGCGAAAAGAAGAGAGGATAGGGGAAAGGTGCAATATATCCAGAAAGGGCTGCTGTTATCTCTTTGCCTGCTGCTGGCCGCCTGTAGCAGCCGTTATGACGAGAGCCACGGCGGCAGCTGGCGCGGCTATAGCGAGACCGGCTATGCCAGCTATTATGCCGATCGTTATCATGGCAAAAAGACCGCCAGCGGCGAGCGCTATCGCAACAACCTCAATAGCGCCGCCCATATGGAGTTTCCCTTTGGCTCCATGGTGCGGGTGACCAACCTCGCCAACGGCAAGAGCGTAGTGGTCAAGGTCAATGACCGCGGCGCCTTTAAAAGCGGGCGAATTATCGACCTTTCCAAATCCGCCTTCGGCTCCATCGCCAATATTCGCGAAGGTGTTATCAAGGTAAAGGTTGAAGTGCTGTGACCGCTTACGATGTTGCAGAGTCTGGTGGAATATGATGATGGGCTCTGCATGTCGTAATGTCCTTGCTGCAGATGGAGGCGAGAAACATACACAGGGATGAATAAAGCATGACTATGGACATTTTCGCATTTCGCAAACAATGGCGCATGACGAAGGCACGCATGCAAGCCACCTGGTTCTGGCGTGTGTTCGGCGTCCGTGCCATGCAAAAGGGGTGGACCAAGTTTCTGGTGGCGGTAGCCATCATGGCGGGCTTCTGGAGCGTGTTTTTTTACGTTGAATTGCTTAACCCCATCCTGCCGCTGGAACAGTTGACGAAAAATGAGGGAGTGCTTGTGCAGGTTTATAAGCCCCTCCGTACTGCACATGACTCCGCGATCAGGATCCTGACGGACTCGGGAGAGGAAATAGCCTATCGAGGTAGTATCTATAACAAAGCAGCGTTGCTTGCCGCAAAAGGAAAACGGGTCACGGTCTGGAGTCAGCCTTATTACAAATTTTGGTGGCCCTTTTATTTCGAACAGGCGTGGCAGGTGCAGGAAGGTGAGCAGGTCTTGATAAGTTATGAAAATACGTACAAAGGCCTACTGCGTTATAGGCCAAGCGACGAATGGCTGGCCAAGCACTTGTTGATACTGGCCATCCTCTCATTAGCTATTGTGGCTCTGGCTTGCCACAAGGGGGAGACAGCAGAGTAATCGTTATATTTAAATCGGGTAATGCCTCCAATCAGTTGAAATGGCGCCTTTCGATAAAAGCACCAATTACTTTCTCGTGGAGCTCAATGAAACGAGAGAAGCAGATGGTTTTGCGAGCCAATCGCTTGATGCGCGTTCTGAGCGTCAGGTTGTTACGCTCGATACGCTGGGTGAATATCTTCCCGGTCAGGTGTGTCTCACTCGGCATCGCTCTGGCGTAACTCCCCCAGTCATCGCTGGTGATAAAACCAATCTGGAACGGAGAAAGTAGGCTCAGCAAGTGGCGGCATGTCTCATCGTTGCGTGGGCCAAAGGTATATGCCACGACTCGTTTTCTCTTGGTATCAAAGGCATACCAAAGCCAATGTCGATGCTGTTTATTGCCGACATAGGCCCATTGCTCATCAAGTTCACAGATAAGCGCCACGTCATCGAGTACCACCTTTTCGGAGGTTACTTGCCTTGGTGTGAGTTATTTAGGGCGCGTATGACGGTTTTAATGCCAATCTTGAGGACGCGAGCAGTATCACGAACACCTGAGCCGTTGAAGGCCATATCAACAATCTTGTCTTTAACGCCAGGCTTGCGGGCTTCATAGGTGTAGGTGAGCTGAAACACGTGAGGACAGGCGGGGCAGCGATAGCGAGCATGGCCAGAAGGGGTCTTCCCATGACGATATACGTGATCAGAGTTGCAACGAGGACAGTAAACGGTGATGGATGCCATGAAGCCATAAATCTCAAAAGCACCCACCACACCATCTCAACCGTTCGGAGGCATCACCAAAACAAGGTAAAAGGCTCGGCTATTGACTAAGTTGATAGAAGGCGAAGGATAAAACAGCGCCAGTTTGATACGACAACATCGCATGGGACCCGGATCATGGACAGAGCGCAGGGCGCAGCCCCCTTTTCGTTGCAAGTGGATCTAAGGCAGGTGGTGTATGCCTTGTCAGCCTCGCTGGATCTGGTGGGCATTGGCGATGTGGCCCACGGTAAACGGGTCGGGATTATGGCTGCCGAGTGCAGCCGGGAGCTGGGGATGAGTGAGGCCGAACGCTGTCTGCTGTTCGAGCTGGGGGTGCTGCATGATATCGGTGTCTCCTCGACCATCACCCATCACCATCTGGTCAGCGAGTTCGATTGGGAGTCCTCCCAGCGCCACTGCGAGGTGGGATATCAGCTGCTCAAGGATTTCCGTTTGCTGGCTCCACTGGCCCTGCCTATCCGTTATCACCACACCCACTGGCAACTGTTGCGCGAGATGGCCGATGTGGACCCCAATGTAGCCCGTCAGGCCAACCTTATCTTTCTGGTGGATCGCTGCGATGCGTTGGCGGCGCCCTACTATGGTGATGGTTCATTGTTGATGCATACCAACGAGATCCGCGCACGCCTGCAGGATTTCCGTGACGAGTTCTTTGCCCCCGAGCTGGTGGATGCCTTCCTCAAGGCGTCTCGCTCTGAGGCATTCTGGCTGCAGCTGGAAGCCCGCTCCATCAATGATTACATGCTGGAGATGCTGCAGGTGCGGGAGCCTTGCCTGACCTTCAACGGGGAGCTAAAAGCGCTGGCGCAGATCTTCTCCGGCATTGTCGACGCCAAAAGCCCATTCACGATGACGCATTCGCTCGGTGTGAGCAGGTTGTCTCGGGCACTGGCAGAATTGATGGGAGTCAGTGCCATCCATTGTGACATGCTGGAGATCGCCGGTTTGCTGCATGATCTGGGCAAGCTCAGGGTGCCGGACGAGATCCTCGACAAGCCTGCCAGCCTGACGAAAGAGGAGCGGGCCATCATCAATACCCACAGCTTCGAGACTTACCAGATCCTGCGCCACATCGAAGGGTTTGAGGAGATTGCCTGCTGGGCGGCCTATCACCATGAGGAGCCTGACGGTGAGGGCTATCCGTTCCACCTGCCGGCATCCGCCATGGCGCTCGAAGCGCGGATCCTGCGGGTCGCTGATATTTTTCAGGCAATGGTGCAGGACAGACCTTATCGCCGCGGTCTGCCGGCTCGTGACGCATTGACCTTTATGCAGCAACTGGCGGATCAGGGGCGGGTCGATCCTGCGGTGGTGGCGGTGCTGGCCGATCACCTGCCGCAGATGATGATGGCAGCCATTCCGGATCGCGAGCCGGATCATGCCATCAATTGAGGGAGAGGCTGGCCGCTGACTCATACCGCCGCGAGCCAGCTATGCTTGGAACAAGCCGAGCATGGTGCCGGTACCGGCGCACAAGACGCCAGCTTGATGGACTACCGTAGGGGAGCAGATATGGAATCGCTAAAAGCCAAGGATTATATGCAGAGCAGACCCATCACTTTCACTGCCGACATGATGGTGCAAGCTGCGGTCGAGAAATTTCTGAACAGTCATCAGCTCGGTGGCCCGGTGGTGGATGGGCAGGGCCATCTGATTGGCTGGATCTCCGAGCAGGATTGCATCGCAGTGCTGCTTAAGGAGGCCTATCACTGCGAACAGGTGGCGCAGGTCAAGGATGTGATGCGCAAGGAGGTGTTGTCGGTGGGACCCGATACCAGCATTTTGAGCCTGGCGGAGATGATGATGGGGCAAAAGCCGAAGATCTATCCGGTAGTGGAGGAGGGGCGTCTGCTCGGGGTTATCAATCGCCACAACGTCATGCAGGCCATTCATGCCCAGCTCACCACCTGTTTTGTCCATCACACCCACGGTTAACCCTGTTTTTCTCTCTCCCAAGGCAAGCTTCGGCTTGCCTTGGCTATTTCATATGCTGCCATTTATTCATGTTATGCCATCTTACAATGATTGTTCTGTCATGTTTGGGGATTGGCCAATCTCTCTGTCTTCCCATATATAACGCTACGTTATGGCTTGCACCGTTCCCGCTCGCTCTTTAGGATCGCTCCCAGCTTATCGATATGGCCCCTCTGGGCACCTATTTAAGGAATTCGTACCTTGTCTCTCTCTATCGAGGCGCTGCGCCGCCGTCTCTCTGCCTGCATGAACCTCGACGCCCGTCGCCTTTCCAGCCGTCTGCACGGGGTCAAGAAGCTGCCTGAAGGCAAACAGGCTGCCGTGCTGGAGACCATCGCTGCCGATCTGGATGCCGCGCAAGCGCGCTATCAAACCCGTCTGGCCGGAGTACCCAAGGTGACTTATCCGGACAACCTGCCGGTTAGCCAGAAGCAGGCTGAGATCGCCAAGGCTATTCAAGAACATCAAGTGGTGATCATTGCAGGGGAAACAGGCTCGGGCAAAACCACCCAGATCCCCAAGATCTGTCTGGCGCTCGGGCGCGGGGTGAAGGGCTTTATCGGCCACACCCAGCCACGCCGTTTGGCAGCCCGCACCGTCGCGGCCCGTATTGCCGAGGAGATGGAGTCCGAGCTTGGCCACTACGTGGGTTACAAGGTGCGCTTTACCGATCAGGTGAGCGAGCAGACCCACATCAAGCTGATGACCGACGGTATTCTGCTGGCGGAGATCCAGAACGACCGGATGCTCACCCAGTACGACACCATCATCATCGATGAGGCCCACGAGCGCAGCCTCAATATCGACTTCATTCTGGGTTATCTCAAGCAGCTGTTGCCCAAGCGCCCCGATCTCAAGGTGATCATCACCTCGGCCACCATCGACCCGCAACGTTTCTCCCGCCATTTCAACAAGGCGCCGGTGATCGAGGTCTCCGGCCGCACTTACCCGGTTGAGGTGCGCTACCGTCCGCTATTTGTTGATAAAAAAAGCAGTGACAAGAGCGAAGGTCTTGAAGAGCGCGACGAACTGCAGGGCATCTTCGACGCAGTGGAAGAGCTGGCCCGCGAGGGGCTGGGGGACATCCTCATCTTCATGAACGGCGAGCGGGAGATCCGCGATACCGCCGATGCCCTGCGCAAGCTCAATCTGCGCGATACCGAGGTGCTGCCGCTCTACGCCCGTCTTTCCAACGCCGAGCAGAACAAGGTGTTCCAGCCCCATGCTGGGCGACGCATCGTGCTCGCCACCAACGTGGCGGAGACATCGCTGACGGTGCCGGGCATTCGTTACGTCATTGACCCGGGCACCGCCCGCATCAGTCGTTACTCCTGGCGTACCAAGGTGCAGCGCCTGCCCATCGAGCCGGTCTCCCAGGCCAGTGCCAACCAGCGTAAAGGGCGTTGCGGTCGGGTGGCGGACGGCATCTGTATCCGCCTCTACTCGGAGGAGGATTTCAATAGCCGTCCCGCCTTTACCGACCCCGAGATCCTGCGCACCAACCTGGCCTCCGTCATCCTGCAGATGCTGGCGCTCGGCCTTGGCAACATGGAGGCGTTTCCCTTCGTCGAGCCACCAGAGTCCCGCCATATCAAGGATGGCCTGACTCTCTTGAAAGAGCTGGAGGCGGTGCGCGAGCTGCCCGCCACCGGCGAGCGCGAAGCCAAGTTGCAGCTGACCGAGACCGGTCGCCAGCTCTCGCGCATCCCCCTTGATCCGCGTCTGGCGAAGATGGTGATCAGCGCGGCGCAGACTGGCTGCCTGAGTGAGGTGATGGTGATCACCGCAGCCCTCAGCATTCAGGATCCCCGCGAGCGGCCCATGGAGAAGAAGCAGGCCGCCGACGAACAGCACAGACGCTTTGAGGACAAGGATTCCGACTTCCTCGCCTTCGTCAATCTGTGGAACTACCTGAAAGAGCAGCAGGATGCCCTTGGCAGCAACCCGTTCCGCCGCATGTGCCAGAAGGAGTTTCTCTCCTATCTGCGGGTGCGCGAATGGCAGGACATCCATTTCCAGCTGCGCCAGACGGTCAAGGAGCTTGGTTTTAAAGCCAACCATGAACCTGCAGATTTCAAGACGGTGCACTGCGCGCTGCTGACCGGCCTCTTGAGCCACATCGGCAACAAGGATCTGGAAAAGCCCGAATTCCTCGGCGCCCGCAATGGCCGTTTCCACCTGTTCCCGGCCTCGGGTCTGTTCAAGAAGCCGCCCAAGTGGGTGATGGCCGCAGAATTGGTGGAGACCTCGCGCCTCTACGCTCGCATCAATGCCAAGATTGAGCCCGAGTGGGTGGAGCCGCTGGCAGGCCACCTCATCAAGCTGCACCACAGCGACCCACATTGGTCGAAGAAAAACGGCGCTGTAATGGCCAAGGAGAAGGTGACCCTCTATGGTCTGACCCTGGTCAACGAGCGCACCATCAACTTCAGCCGTATCGATCCGGCGCTGTGCCGCGAGCTGTTTATCCGCCGCGCGCTGGTGGAGGGGGATTTCGAGACCCGTCACCGTTTCTTCAGCGATAACCGCAAGCTCCTGGCCGAGGTAGAGGCGCTGGAGCACAAATCCCGTCGGCGCGACATCCTGGTGGATGACGAGGACTTGTTCCGCTTCTACGATACCCGTTTGCCGGAGGAGGTGATCTCCGCCCGCCACTTCGACAAGTGGTGGAAAGAGACGCAAAAGCGGGATCCCGAGCTGCTCAACTTCGAAAAAGAGATGCTGATGAAGGGGGACGCCGCCCACATCAGCGATCTTGACTACCCCAACTTCTGGCAGCAGGGGCGCCTCAAACTCAAGCTGACCTATCAGTTCGAGCCGGGGGAGGCCGCCGATGGCGTGACCCTGCATATCCCGCTGCCGCTCCTGAATCAGGTGGAGGTGAAGGGGTTCGAGTGGCTGATCCCCGGGCTGCGTCACGAGCTGTTGGTAGCCCTCATCAAGTCGATGCCAAAACCGATGCGCAAGAACTTTGTGCCGGCGCCCAACTATGCCGATGCGCTGCTTGCCAGCATTAACCCCGAGCAGGGACCGCTGCTGGACGAGATGGAGCGCCAACTGCGCCGCATGACCGGCGTCACCGTACCTCGCGAATCCTGGGACTGGGCTGCGGTGCCCGATCACCTGAAACTCACCTTCCGCGTGGTGGATGATAAGCACAAGAAGGTGGCTGAAGGGAAAGATCTGGAAGCCTTGAAAGAGTCGCTGCGTGGCAAGGTGCAGGAGACCCTGTCGCAAGTGGCGGATGATGACATCGAGCAGTCCGGTCTCACCCTGTGGAGCTTTGGCGAGCTGCCCCAGGAGTACAGCCAGAAGCGCGGCGGCTTCGAGGTGAAAGCCTATCCGGCGTTGGTAGACGAGAAAGATTCGGTCGCCATCCAGCTGGTGGAGAGTCCGGTGGTGCAGCAGCAGCTGATGTGGGCGGGCCAGCGCCGGCTGGTGCTGCTCAACGTGCCATCTCCCATCAAGTATCTGCAGGAGAAGCTGCCCAACAAGGCCAAGCTGGGGCTCTATTTCAACCCGTTTGGCAAGGTGGCTGAGCTGATTGACGACTGCATCGCCTGCGGTTGTGACAAGCTGATCGAGCAGCATGGCGGGCTGGCCTGGGATGAGGCCGGTTTCGAGGCGCTCAAGGAGTTTGTCCGCGCCGAGCTCAACGATGCGGTGGTGGAGGTAGCCAAGCAGGTGGAGGCCGTACTGACGCTGTCCCATGAGATCAAGAAACGGCTCAAGGGCAAGATGCAGCTCGATACCGCTTTTGCTATGTCCGATATCCAGCAGCAGCTCGGCAACCTTATTCACAAAGGTTTTGTCACCGAGACCGGCTGGCAGCGGTTGCCTGATTTGCTGCGCTATCTGCGCGCCATCGAGCGCCGCCTGGAGAAGCTCGCCATCGATCCCAACCGGGATCGGGTCTACATGCTCAAAGTGCACAGCGTGGAGTCGGAGTACAAGGCGCTGCTCGCCAAGATCCCCAAATCCCAGCTTATTCCCACCGAGGTGGTCAATATCCGCTGGATGATTGAGGAGCTGCGGGTGTCGTTCTTCGCTCAGAATCTGGGGACCCCTTATCCGGTCTCCGATAAACGGGTGCTTAACGCCATCGCTCAGTGCTAAGCTGCTATCTAACTGTTTTAACAGCATGATAGCGGGTGCTGAGAAGGGGTTGCCGGTCAGGTAGCCCCTTCAAACCGCAAGTCAGGGAGGCAAGGATGCTGGGGATCTGGTTGAGTGTGGCGCAGGTGGTGATCAGCGGTTATCAACCCATCGCGGAACAAACCTGGGTGCAGTTGAACCCGGAATATTACCCGCTGGCGCGCACGCCGCCTGCTATGTTTGTGGCCTGGCGTGGCAATCAGTTTCCGCCGCTGGCCCAAAAGCAAAAGCACGGTCGCTGGCAGATCCTCTTTCCCGCCCGATTGGTGCCCCCCTTCGATCTGTTCGAGGGGGAGGCGCAGCTCTCCAAAACCTATCTGGCAAGGCTGCGGCGCATCGACGAGATGGCTTACGGGGTCGTCTCCGGGCAGGCTGTTGCGGCTGGTGCAATCGTGCAGCAGGGGAGTGGATTCCCTGCTTATCACGCGCAACCTGTCGCGCCCTTTATCGCCGAGTTCCGTACACCGCAATCCGCGTTCGGTGGTGTTGATATGCCCAGCGACCCCGACGAGAGCGAACCTCTGCTCGCTCAGCTGGGGGTGACCTTTCGCACAGCGGGGATGAGTGGTGCCCAAGGATATGAGGGAGTAGCGAGCGCCGATATGGCGCTCGCCAGCCACACGGCTAGCTTATCCGCAGGCAGTGACGCCATTCTTACCCTCTCGGCTCCTGCGGCCGGCGGTCCACAAACTGTGTGTCATCAGGTCGCCGCAGGGGAGACCCTGTGGCGTATAGCGAACCAGTTATCCAGCGCTCGGGGAGCCGATACCTACAGCTATTTGCTGGCACTGGTGGCAGAGAACCAGCAGCGGCTTGGCAAGAGCATTCGAGTCAGAACGGGGGAGGGTCTCTACTGCCCGCGCGCCGAGACCCTGGCGCGGTTTGATGCCCTGAGCCCGGCTCAGCGTCAGCAGCAGTTCGCCCGGTTGGAGCAGGGGCGCTAAATGCAGAGTCGGTACCTTGTATCAGAATTTGGCCCGTGGTAGTATTCGCGCTCGTTTTGCGAGGTGCTGACCGGTCGCAGTTAGCACCATAAATTCATCCAAAAGAGATACATACTATGTCTTTCGTATTCCAAGCTGAAGTCCGTTCTGACCTGGGGAAAGGTGCGAGCCGCCGCCTGCGTCAAGCTGACCAAGTTCCTGCCATCGTTTACGGTGCAGGCAAAGAAGCCCTGTCCATCACTGTTGACCACAAGAAAATGATCCTGGCTCAAGAGAAGCCGGAATTCTATGAGTCTGTACTGACTCTGGTTATCAACGGTGAAGAAGTTAACGTAAAAGTGAAAGCTATCCAGCGTCACCCGGTACGTTACAAGCTGATCCACCTGGACTTCGTTCGCGTTTAATAGCGAACCGTCAGGTTGAAGAAAAGCCACTCTCAGGAGTGGCTTTTTGCTATCTGGCATCTTGTGAGCAGGCTGAAGGGACTTACCTGATAAGCCAGCAAGGCGGTTATCCCAGCTGGCTAAGGGCTTGTTGGCAACGCTGCTCGGCGGCATCAAGCTCCAGCAGTACCATCCTGATATCTTCCATCTGCTGTTGCAGTGTCTCCCGTTTTTCCTCAACCAGTCCCAGCATGGTCTGTAACTGGGTGCGGCTGCTCTTGTCGGCATCATAGAGATCAAACAGCTCGCGGATCTCGGCGAGGCTGAATCCGAGCCGCTTGCCGCGCAGGGTGAGCTTGAGGCGAACCCGATCCTGCTTGCTGTAAATGCGGGTTTGTCCCTCTCGGGCGGGATTGAGCAACCCCTGATCCTCGTAGAAACGGATACTGCGCGTCGTAATATCAAATTCCCGGGCCAGCTCACTGATGCTGAAGCGCCGTCCTTCATCCTTGTTGTTCATACAGACTTCTTGGCGAACTAAATCCTGTCTGCACCTTACCTAAACGTAAACTGCACTGCAACTCTTGTTCCATCGCGTCAGAACCCCTATGTTATGGCCATGTAACAAACAGAGGCAGGCAAATGGATATTGCAATTGTGGCGGCAAAACGGACTCCGATGGGGGCGTTTCAGGGGGCATTGGCAGAGGTAACTGCGCCTGAGTTGGGTGCCTATGCCATCGAGGCGGCACTGCAGCAAAGTGGGCTGCGTCCGGATCAGGTCGATGAAGTGTTTATGGGCAATGTGCTGGCGGCGGGCGTGGGGCAAGCGCCAGCCCGGCAGGCGTTGTTGAAAGCAGGGTTGCCAGATAGTGTGCCTGCTACCACGGTCAACAAGGTGTGCGGATCCGGCATGAAAGCAGTGATGCTGGCGGCGGATACCATCCGCCTTGGTGACAACAGGGTAGTGGTCGCGGGGGGGATGGAGAGTATGAGCCGTGCCCCCTATCTGCTGGATAATGCCCGCAGCGGCTTTCGGATGGGGCATCAAAAGGTGCTGGACCACCTCTTCCTCGACGGTTTGCAAGATGCCTATGATGACCAGCTGATGGGGATACATGCCCAGCGCAGCGCCGATCAGGCCGGTTTGACCCGCAGTGCCATGGATGAGTTTGCTCTTGCGTCGTTGCAGCGTGCGCGCGATGCGCAGCAAGCCGGCGCGTTTGTGTCCGAGCTGACAAGCGTCTATCGCGGTGAGCGCTTGTTGCTGGCCGAAGACGAACAGCCCGGCAAGGGCAGACCGGAGAAGATCCCTACCCTGAAGCCTGCCTTTGGCAAGGAGGGCACTATTACGGCGGCCAATTCGAGCTCCATCTCGGACGGTGCGGCGGCGCTGATATTGATGGATGGCGCCACGGCGCAAGCTTGGCAGGTACCAGTGCTGGCACGGATCGTCGGTTATCAGAGTCACGCGGCATTGCCCGCCGAATTTACCTCTGCGCCCATTGGCGCTATTTCACGCTTGCTGGCGAGTCTGGCATGGTCGGTGGAAGAGGTCGATCTGTTCGAGATCAACGAGGCCTTCGCCATGGTCACCATGCTGGCCATGAGCGGGGTCGGCATCCCTCATCACAAGGTCAATGTGCATGGAGGGGCCTGTGCACTCGGTCATCCGTTGGGGGCGAGTGGCGCACGCATTCTGGTGACGCTGATTGCCGCGCTGCGGCAACGGGGTTTGCGGCGAGGCGTGGCAGCGCTCTGTATCGGGGGCGGGGAGGCGACCGCTATCGCGGTCGAAGTGAATGACGAAACGAATTAATTGGTGGCTTCCATCGCCAACAGTTGTTCTGTGACCCAGGTGGTGGCGGCCAGATAGAGGTGACTCACCTTATCCTCGCTCAGCCCCAGGCGGGCTGTTCTGGCCGTTACCCGTGACCAGTTGGCGCTCTCGTAATCTTCACAAAACGCGAGGTAGAAACCCAGATTGCCTTTTCGCTCCAGCAGCGCCAGCCGAATATCGTCGATAAGAGGGATAGTGCCGAGCAGTTTGTCCATCGGCTGTTCCATCAGTACATCCAGCAGGGAGAAGAGACCGGTGATAAAGGCTTGTTGTGCCTGCTGGCTCGGGGCGTGGGCGTGGGCCAGCAGTTCACAGAATCGGGCTCGGATCATCGACATCTGGTAGAGCTCGGCGCTCTTGCCCTTGCCGGCGCTGGTCGCGGCTACCAGCGAGACAAAGCGCTTTAGCTGGGTGTTGCCCAGATAGATGGCTGCCTGGCGAAATGACGAAATAGGGTTGGTGTGGCCTTTGAGATGGTTGACATAGCGCAACAGCTTGAGAGAGAGGGAGATATCCTGACCGAGCAGCTGCTCAATCTTGTTGATATCAGGCTCTGCCTCGTTGACCACGTTGAGCAACTGCATCACCACGACTTGCGCCGGCTCCATGGTGGCTTGCTTGACCATCTCGGGTCTGCTGAAGAAAAAACCCTGGAACAGCTGGATACCCAGCTGTTTGACCCGCTCGAACTCCGCCTTGTCCTCTACTTTTTCCGCCAGATAGGTGAGCCCCAGCGTCTGATGCCGCTGGATAAACACTTTGATCTGCATCAGGGGGGTGGCACGAAGATCAAACTTGATGATGTGGATAAAGGGGAGGAAGCGCTCCCAATCCGGTGACATGGTGAAGTCATCGAGTGCCAGTTGATATCCCAGCTTGTGCAGCTGTTTCACCTTTTCCAGCAGGGCATCATCCGGTGGGGAATCTTCCAGGATCTCAATCACCACTTTTTCGGGCGGCAGGCACTCTGCCAATCCCTCCAGCAGCAGTGAGTGGGGGAAATTGATAAAGCAGGGGCGGCCTCCCAACAGCTGATCGATATTTTGTTGGAGGAACTGTTCGACCACCAGGCGTGACGTCGCCTGCTGGGAGGAGATGCTCGGGAAGACATTATTCAGACTATCGCGAAAGAGCAGCTCATAGGCATGAGTGTTGAGGTCTCTGTCGAGGATCGGCTGTCTTGCTACGTAGGAATACATGCCTTGCTCCAGTAAAGGTACTGGGTTGATTTTATGGTGTTGCAGAACACTATGCCAGTGTTCACCTTATTGAGTAAGGCAATAATTGGCATAGCGTTTTTTGCAGGGAAGGAATTTAGAAGAGATAGCTCAATTGTGCACCAGCCAGCCAGGCATCCCCTTCGGAAGTGCCCTGGAAGGTAGATGCGATACCTGGTAGCAGATCCATCTTTTCAGTGACATCCACCTTTTTGCCATCGATCAGGGTCAGCCCCAGATCCAAGGTCAAGTTGGGCGTGAACTGATACCCCATTCCCACGCTGTACCAGAGCCGATCGGCATCCGGGATGGAGATGGTACGACGATCGGCTGGCACCGGGCTGGCGTCATAGGCCACACCGGAGCGCAGTTGCCACTTGGGAGTGACCTGATAGGTCATACCGATGGCGTAGCGCCAGCTATCTTCCCAGTGCTCGTCCTTGATATGCATTGAGCCTTGGTGATCCAGCTCTGCTTCCAGTTGCACAAATTTACTCCAGTTGGTCCAGTTCAGGCTGCCATGGAGTGCGAGTTTGTCGGTCAACTGATGGAAGAGAGCCAATTCAGCGGTTGCAGGCAATGGTAAATCAAGGCGTCCGGTATCCTCGTATGGAGTCAATCCGTTTGCTCCTTGAGCATTACCTTCGAGCGTCAGTGTTGTATCGTGGCGATATGACAGCCCTACCCGTGTATTTTGCGATGGAGTTAGCAGCATCCCCGCGTTCCAGCCTAAAGCCCATCCATCGCCTTCCAGATGTTTCACTATCTTATGTGGGCCGACATTAAATACACCGCCAACCTCGCCTTCGCCCTGAATAGCAGAGATCCCGGCACCAATTGACCACATCTCATTGATGCGATAGGCGAGTGAGGTACCCAGATCCATGGTCTTGATATCGGAGACATTGCCAAAGTGGCCAGCGCTGTAGTTATCCGGCATCTTGACACCAAGACCATAGTAAGAGGTTGCCGAGAAACCGAGGCGCCACTGCTCGCTGAGTGGAATGATGAGATAAGCGTTGGGAACCCAGGCTGCGGCGGCGATATCGTGTGCTGTAGCATCAGCATGAGTTAGTAAACCGGCCGTTTTTCCTTCGATATTGACGTCAGGACTGACATAGATAGCGCCGCCAGAGAGCGCCATCTTATCGAAGCGGGTCATGGTTGCTGCATTGCGGGAGAGCACACTGGCGTTGTCCGCGATGGCGGCCTCACCGGCAAAGGCGCGTCCCAGTCCTGTAGCGGACTGTTCAGCCAGCTGGAACCCGGCGGCATGAGTCTGACCTGCGATCACCAGCAGGGCGATGGCGGACGGTTTGATGATGGGATGCATGGCAAAATCCTTGCTGTTACCCGAAGGTTCAATAGGTCATATGAATGGAGGCAGGATTTTATATGGTATGACCAGTAAGGCAACGGTAATGGCCAGTATCTGGATAAAACAAGATTAAATGCTGGAAGGATGCATTCTAATAGCTTGATTGGAAAAGAAAAATAAACACGTGTGTGCTACATGTGTGCGCTGAAATCTAAGTTGTGGATAAAAAAAGAGCGCCTGACGGCGCTCTTTCAATTCTATCAATAATCAGAACTTCATGTTGAACTGGGCAGAGGCCAGGAAGGCGTTGCCGTGGGAAGTACCTTTCCAACGAGACTGGCCTTTGTGGTCAGAGGTCAAACTCTCGTCTACATCAACTTCTTTGCCGTCCAGATAAGCCATACCGAAGTCAACACTCATATCAGTGTTGATATGATAGGTGGCTCCGGCGCTATACCAGATGCGGTCTGAGTCGGGGATGCTCAGGCTGCGGTATTCAGGTTCGATAGGGCTGTTGTCATAGGCAAAGCCCAGACGAGCTTCCCAAGCAGGGTTGACATACCAAGTACCGCCGATTGAATAACGGAGTGAGTCTTTAAATTTTTCTGGTTTTTGCAAACAGACACCCGGGTTGGCTGTACCAACACCACACTGGGAACCAGTTGCTTTAAGTTCTTCAAAGGCACTCCAATCAGTCCAGTTAACTGAATAGTGCACTGCAAATTGTTGGTTTAGACGATGGTAACCTGCGAACTCAGCTTGAGCAGGCAAATCAAGGTTTAGTTGTCCATCAACAGTTTTACCTCCAAGGCCACCTAAACCTGGGATTAGTGGGTTAATGTCATTGCTGTAATCACCTTTAAATTTGAGGTCAACTTGAGAGCGATATGTGAGAGCTAAACGGTTATTTTCGTTGATCTCATAAAGTGTCCCAATGTTCCAGCCAAAGCCCCAAGTATCACCTTTCATCGATGAAATTTTGGAGTCGGTGTTTAAGCCAGGGATCGGTAATGAGCCTTTGTATCGATTCAGCTCGGCCGCGCCGTAAACTGCGTTGATACCCGCACCAACACTGAACTGTTCATTAACCCTATAGGCGATATTCGGGTTTATGTTAAAAGTTACCAATTCTGTATCGCCAGCAGCCGAGCCTGCTGTGAAGGTTTTGGAGTATTCGGTGGAGAGACCGTAGTTGGAGAAAAGGCCAATACCCCAAGCCCATTGGTCATTCAATGGTTGGATAAAATAGGAGGCAGGTACGAATGCTGCGGGAGCAATGCCACTTTGACTGGCATCCTTACCGTTTAGAAGGGGGCTTGGAGATGAAAGCTTACCCTCCACATCCACATCCGGTTTGATGTAGGTGCCAGAGACAGAAACTGCCATCTTGTCGAAGATGGTCATGGCGGCCGGGTTACGGGCCAGCACGGAGGCGTTGTCGGCAATAGCTGCTTCACCGGCATAGGCGCGACCCAGACCGGAGGCCGAGTGCTCGTTCAACTGGAATGCCGCGGCATGGACTTGACCGGTGGCCAGCGCGATGGTGGCGGCAATCAGGCTCTTCTTGAAAATAGTTGTCGTCATGGTGTTCTCTCTTGTAGGCAGATTTTTTTGCCGATATTGGCTGCACGTTCAATGCAAACCTCGACAAAATCCGTTTTTATTTCAGCTTCTTCCCAATCAATTCTGGCGTGATTCTATGGATCTGGTAGGAGGTAAGAAATCAGACCAGTGACAGCAGAATACATAAAAGTGATCGATGTGTTAACCATTTGTTTTAACCTGCTGTTTAATTCATCATTTTGAGGGGCTAAAGGTGGATTATTGACCTAGATTGCCGATCTCCGTCACAAAAATAATTTTGTCAATTTTTCGAAATCTTGAGGCAAATGAGTGACAAAGAGGAGTAATCAGGGGGAGAACAGGCAGCGGCTCGTGACCGCTGCCTGCAATTGAGGATGGTTCTGAGGTTGTTAACCGGCGATGTTAAATGTCCCACTGCAGACGTGACTGCAGGGCATTGGCAACGGGGGCAAGTGGCTCTTTCATCTCGCCAATCAGTACCATATTGGCGCCTTTGAGCTGGACAATCTCCCCTTTGAGGGTGCCATCTTCAAAAGTGGCCTGTTGCAGGGTTAATGGAACATGTTTGGGCACTAAAAAGAGGGTGACTGGCCCCATCTTTCCCTGGATCACCATGTGCAAGGCTGGTCCCTGATAAAACGAGCAGTGATTGACATAGGTCACCTTGAGCCCATCCATCCCGCTTAAGGTGGCGCCATACTTCTCCATCTTGGCATTGATGTTATGCAGATTGACCTGCTCATCGACACCTTCAATAAAGGGTTCTTCGCCATAGACATGAGCCATCGCCACCTGTGCGAGAGAGAGAGCCGCAGGAGCCGTTTCTGGCAGCGTGATCCACCGGGTGCTCATTCCCAGCAGGAAGGCGACCGATGCAGCCAGGGCGATCTGGCGCCAGGATGTTGATGTCCGGAGCTTGACTGGCGCCGTGTCAAGGGGTCGGGATGGCGGCATCTCATCTTGCGCGTCACTGTCTTGCAGCATGGCTTGCCTGAGCAGGATCCGTTCGGCCAGTCCGGCGGGAACCTCTACCTGCATGGCGCGCTTGAGGCTTCTGTCGAACTGCTTCATCTCGTCGAGATAGTTCCGATTGGCTTGGCTGGCTTCAGCTGTTTTGAGAAAATCCGGCAGTTGATCGTGGGGCTGGATCATGGCATTGCGGCGAAATTCGAGTTCATCCATGTCCGTGTCCTCTTGCTTGGTTCTTCTGCTCCATCGCCTCCTTGATCTGGTTGCGGGCGCGAAACAGTCGGGTCATGACGGTGTTTTTGTTGAGGCCGAGCATCTCGGCAATCTCCTCACCACTGAATCCTCCCACGACTTGCAGCAGCAGTGGCTCCTGATACTCCTCGGGCAACCGGGCGATGTGACGGTGCAACCACTCGTTCTCCATCTCCTGTTCGCTGTGCAGCGCGTCGTGCTGGGGCTGAGGGTGATCGTCGAGATCCACCAGTTCCAGCTGTTTGCGTTCAAAGCGGCGGGCGTTCTCCCGTCTGAGGATGGTGATCAGCCACCCTTTGGCCGCCTTGTCATCCTGCAGGGTGTCGATCGCCTTCCAGGCACGAAGGAAGGTCTCTTGCACCAGATCTTCCGCTACGTTGGGATCCCTGGTCAGCCAGTAGGCATACCGGTAGAGATCGCCATGTAGTGCATGAACCAGTGCTTCAAATTTGGTTTGTTTGTCAGCCATGGGATCAGAGACCGGCGAAGTGGCCGGATCATTTCCACCAATATGCTGCTGAGCACGTTTTTTTCTAAAAAACAGCAGTGCCATAGGGCAATCCTTGTCAGGGCGCGTAGCGGCGGGAGCGGGAACTCCCGTGCGCCAGCAGGTAAATCAGGTACGCAATACCGTCCGTTTCATCAGCTCTGAGGGTACGCGCCAGAGCGCACCACTCGATGGGCTGGCCAGAAGAGGGTCGTGCAAAACAGGCTCGCTCGAGTGCGGCGAGTGCGTTGCCGAGCCGATTATGCCCAGCGTCGGGCAACTGGCCTAATTGATAATAGGAGACCTGCCAGCGCATGGTCGCCCACTTGATCAGCGCCTTGCGACTGGCATCCGGCTGGTGTCGGGCAAGGGCTCGTTGCAGTTGATAGAAGGCTCGCCAGCGGGGCCAGTGGCGCCATAGCGCACGCAGCGTTATAGCCAGCACGACCCACCAAAGGCTCTCTCGCAGTACCATCTGCGATGTCTGCTGATCAGGTTGCCGATTTGTCGTTGCCTGAAACGTCAGCGTGATGGCAGGCAGGCTGGCCTGCTCAATCCGGCCACTTTGGGTATTAAACCAGGGCAGATCAATGGGGGGCAGCTGGTAGTCGCCGCTCTGCTCCGCGACCAGAGTCTGGCGCCACTGTCGCTCAAACAACAGCTTGCCATCTCGGTAACGCTCCTGCTGTTGCTCGCCATCGGGATGTGCCTGTATGCCGTTTGGCAGTTGATGGGCCATCAGGGGGGCAAGCTGTATCTGGCCGCTGTCACCATTTTCCATGGTCAGGGTGAGGATACGGATCAGTGGTTCACCCACTTCCCCCGTGGAGGCCGGTTCAAGCCGTTGACTCAGGGTCAGCCGGGTGGCCACCGGCGTGGCGGGGGCTTTGTCGACCCGAACCTCGAGTGGTGCCGCGCGGGCTGAGAGTTTTTGCGGCTTGTTCCCTTGCTGCGTGAGCTGCCCCTGCAAGCGGGGTGAGTCGAGGAGCCATAGCCCAGGCGCTTTTGCCTGAATGAGCCAGCTGCGGGTGAGCCGGCCGGGTAGACCAGCCTGAGCGGGGGCGATCCACTCGTCGCTACCGAGGCGACGGATGGTAAAGTGGGCAGAGCTGAGTTCGCTCAGGGCCGGGTTTTGCATACTGGTGGGCAGCCATAGTGTCAGCCGGTAGATCACCGGCTGGCCGGGATAGAGCGGGCCCTGATGTTCAAGGCTGGCCTGCATCTCGAGGGGCGAGGGGGCTGCGGGTTGCGGCAGCGCCGCTGTTTTCACCTCTCTCAATGGCAGGGTGAGCGAGGGAGTGAACTCATTTCCCAGCTTGAGCGGGGCAATCACCACCTCTGTATTTGCGGGTGAATTGCTCTGGTGCAGCGGGATCTGCCAGCGAGTCAGTTGTTGTACCGGGGTCGTGACCCGGCTCATGGTCACTCTGCCCACTGCAAACTGGCGTAGTAGGGGGGTGATCTCCAGTTCGCTGCTCTGGCGCTCGCCATCCGCTTCGATGATCAGCAGCCAATCGCTGGGGGCGGCCCCCGGCAGCAGCTCTGCCCGAGGGGGCAAAGCCCAGCAAAGTGGACTCGCGAGTGCGAGCAACAGCCCCCATCCTGCACGCGTCACCAGGGCTCCTCCACCTTGATCAGATCCCGGCGCAGCGCCTCTTTGCGCAGTCGCTGTTCCAGCAGCAACACCGGGGGAGAGGGTGGCAGGGGCATTGCTGCTGCCTGCTGTTCAGCCGATGGCTTGGGCTGCTTGCTGTTGCTGGTATCGGGAGCAGCCGCCGCTGCGCCCTGTAACAGAGAGAGGTTATAGAGCGCATCTTCATGGCCGGGCTCCAGCGCCAGGGCGGCCAGATAGGCCTCTTTGGCTGCGGCAAACTCCCCCAGTTGCAGCAGGGCATTGCCGCGGTTGTAGTGGGCGGTGGCACTCGCCGCTTCCTGATAGGCTGCGATGGCTTGTCGGTAGGCTCCGGCCCGATACCAGGCGTTGCCACGCCAAACCGGATCGTTGAAGGTGCGAGCGGCACGCTGAAAATCCCCTTGTTGATAAGCCTGCATCGCTTGCAGATCCGCCCTTTCTGCCGCTTGCAGATCTTGTGGCGCAAGCAGCTGTGCACCCATCATCAGCGCCACCATCAACCGGGCGCCGACTCTGGCCAGCAAGGCCAGCGCTAACAAGGGGATCAGCAGCCAGGGGCCTAAATCGAGAGGCGCCGGGGTGAGGGCCGAGGTAGTCGTGGGCAGCGGCGCAAAGCGAGGGACATCGCTATCAAGCCACTGCAGCTCACCGCCGAGGCGATTGGCCAGTGCGGCAATGGCCTGACTATCGGAGGCGGGCAACTGCGCGGGCATGCGGGCGGCAAACCCCAACTCATTGGCCGGAATGGCGGGCATGGGGGCCGGTTGACCACTGCTGGCAAGCAGAATATCGAGGCGTGCCGACTGGGTGTCGCGGCAAAGAAGGCGTTGCTGGCAGGGCCACAGGGCGGCGATTTGGGTCATCTGATTCTGGGTGAGGTCGTCGGTGATCAGCAGCAGACGCGCTTGTTCTCCGGGGGCCAGCTGCTTCATGGCAAGTTCCACCGCCCGTGCCGGGTTGCTGCCCTGCAGCGGCATGATATCGGGGCGCAAGTCGGGCAGCAGCAGCGAAAGGGCCTGATGATCCCGGGTTGGCGGCATGGCGAGGTAGGCATCGCCTGCGTAGAGGATCAGCGCAATCCGTTCATCCTTGGCGTGGCTCAGCAGCTGCTGCAACTGCCATCTGACCCGGGTTGCCCGATCCGGTTTGAGGTCGGTGGCGGTCATCGAACGTGACAAGTCCAGTAGCCAGATATCGAGCGGTGCCGCAGGCTGCTGTTGCAGCTCGCCGCGCAGTGCGGGGCCACTCAGGGCCAAAATCACGGGCAGGGTTGCCAGCCAGAGCCAGGGACGTTGAGGACGGGATGCTGGCAGCAGATAAGCCTGCATCGCAGGTGTGAGCAGCGGGGGCTGGCAACGACGGTGCCACCCTTGCCAGAGCCAGGGGATGAGTGCGATCAGCCACAGAGGGCGGAGCAAGATCAGCTCCATCTGCGCGCGCCTCGTGCCAGCCAGTTACGCACCATGCGAAACTCCAGTCTGCCGTGCCCTGATGGCAGAAGCAGCAAGCCACAAAGCAGTGCCAACGGCCAGGGGTAGAGCTCGATCACCGGCTGGTACTGGGCAATCGGCATAGGGGCAGGTTCAAGGGCATTGAGAGTCGCATTGATGGCATCGAGATCGCTTTGGGTTCGCGCCCTGAAATAGCGCCCCTGTCCTGTTTTTGCCAGCTCTTTCAGGAGCGGTTCGTCCAGTTCGCTGCTGGGATCGGCCTGACCGCTGCCTGCCTCATCATAGGGTTGGATAAAGGTATCGGGATCGGCCCCGACCCCCAGCGTGTAGATCCGTATTCCCTGCGCCGCGGCGAGTTTGGCCTCCTGCAGCGGGTCGGCATTGCCTGCGGTATTGCGGCCATCAGTGACCAGCAGCAGGGCGGTGGGGCGACCAGGATCCCCATGCTGACGTGCCAGCTGGATCGCCTCGCCAAGGGCGGTGGTTCGGCCGACCAGATCAAAATCGAGCTCGTCGCTCAAGGTCAACAGCGCCGGGATCTCCTGAGTGAGGGGAGAGAGCAGATAGGCGTGATCGGCAAAGACGATGAGGCCCACCCTGTCTCCGGCCCGTTTGGCGATCAGCGCCTTGATCTGCTGACGCACCGCCGTCAGCCGCGCTTGTTGTTCGCCGTTATCGAGCATATCCGGGGTGCGCATGCTGTCTGACAGATCCACTGCCAGCAGCAGATCCCGACTCCCTTCATATTGGATCACCGGTTCCCCCCACCACTGGGGGCGGCAGAGGGCGAGGATAAGGGCACACCAGAGCAGCATGGCGTGCCAGAGCGGCAATCCGGCCTGAGGACGCAGCAGCGCAAACCCGGGGTGAGCCAGATAGCCGCGGCGCAGGGGCGGCAAGCCGAAGCGCACCAGCAAGGGCAGCACCAGCGCCAGCGCAAACCAGGGCCATGCCAGGATCATGAATGCCTCCGCGCGGCTTTACGCCCCGAGCGGGGAGAGCGTTGCAATAAGAGGGTTTGACCCCAGCGGCGATAATGTTGCCGAAGCTGTTCGCACTGCTCGCGAGTCGGGTTCTGGTTGCCATAGAGCCAACTGCTCCAGTGAGGGGCGAACTGGCTAAAATCGCTGCCACCGTGACGATCAACGAAGGCGAGCCACGCCTCTCCCTGAAGCTGGCGCGCCTCGGGCCAGCGTTGCAATGCTTCATGACGTAGGGCCTCCTGTATGCGTGCCACCAGCAGTGCCGGATCTCCCTCCAGCTGACGACACCAGTGGCGGTAACGTATCACCCTGCGGGCAATCAGGACGATCAGCAGCAGCAATAACGCTGTGATCAATAGCCACAATAGCGCCTGCACTCTGGGGTCAAGACTCTGTTCAATCAGATCCGGCCCCGGGTGGATGTCGCGCATCAGGGCGGCCAGCGGCGGAGTGATGGCGTCGGAGGCTGGACTGGCGCTGTCGAGTTCGGCGGGCGAGATCATCCCTGATGACATAGCCCCTCCTGCCACTGCTGTTGCAGCGTCTGGCCGTTATCGAGCAGATAGAGGCGTTGCACCAATGGCAACAGCAACTGCTTGCCGTGGGCCAGCTGCTGCTCGGCGGCATGCCGGTAGCGGCGGGAGAAACCGGCATGGCTCCCATCCAGCCAGCCCTGATAGTGCTGCCCTGGCCGATCGATGGCCACTGGCAGCTGGCCGTCAGAGGGAAGGGCGGCCTCGAGGGGGTCGCGGATCTGCCAATAGTGAATATCGTGGCGCCGGGAGAGCAGCTGCAATTGCTGACAGAGCGCCGACTCGCAGGGTCTGTGATCGGTGATGATCGTCAGCTTGGCTCCGTGAGGCAACTTCACGCCGGACAAGGTGTCGGCTAGCGAGTGCGAAAGGGGCCGACGTGCCAGCCCTTGCTGGTAGTGATGGCAGAGGGATTCGAGCAGGGGCAGCACGCTGCCGCGCTGGCTCTGGTGATGGGGGGGAAGCCCGTGGCAGATCAGGGTGTTGTGCTGCTTCTCCCCTTGCCAGATGAGGGCGGCCGCCAACTCGCATCCCAGACGTGCCTTGAGCTGCCGTGTGGAGCCGAAATACATGGCGGGAGAGAGATCGAGCAGCAGCCAGTGCGCCTGATCGAGCTCCTCGCTATAGAGGCGGGTATAGGGACGACCGAGGCGTGCGGTCACTCGCCAGTCGATATGGCGTACCTCGTCACCAGCCTGATAGGCGCGCAGCTCGCGAAAGGTGAGTCCGGGAGAGCGGCCCGGTTTGCCGCGTTCGCTGCTGCTTCTGCCTGCGTGAGGTGGCTTCCTGGCCTTGGCCCATAGCCGGATATTGAGCAGCCGTGGCAGCGACAGGGCGATATCGGGATGCAGACCGGGTTCTAGGGGCATGGCACCTGATCCAGCAGTTGAGCGATCAGGATATCGTTATCCAGATTGTCGGCCAGTGCCTGATAGCTGGGAATAAGGCGGTGGCGCAGCACCGGATAGGCTTGCAGCTGAATATCTTCCGGCAGCACATAATCTCGTCCGGCAAGCCAGGCCCGGGCGCGGGCGGAGCGAGCCAGCCCCAGCGTGGCGCGGGGGCTGGCCCCCACGGCAATCAGCGGCTCAAGGGCAGGGCAAAGACCACTGCCCGGGCGAGTGGCGCAGACCAGCTCCACCAGATAGTGCTCCAGTCTGCTTTGCATGGTCACCGCCAGCACTTCGCTGCGGGCATGCTGCAAGCTGGTCTGACTCAGTGTCACCGGCGCCGCGCCAAGCTGTTCGCCGCTGGCGTTGAGCTGCAAGATGGCGAGCTCCATCGTGGGGCTCGGGTAATCCACCATCAGCTTGAGCAGAAATCGGTCGAGCTGCGCCTCCGGCAGGGGATAGGTTCCCTCCTGCTCGATAGGATTCTGGGTGGCGGCGACCATAAAGAGCGGTGGCAGCCGCCAGCTCTTTTTGCCCACGGTGATCTGGTGTTCAGCCATTGCTTCAAGTAGTGCTGATTGCACTTTGGCCGGTGCCCGGTTGATCTCGTCCGCCAGCACCAGATGGTTGAAGAGGGGGCCAGGTTGAAATACAAAACTGGCATCCTGCGGATGAAACACCTCGCTGCCGGTGAGATCTGCGGGAAGCAGGTCTGGGGTAAACTGGATACGGGCAAAGCGTCCATCGATGGCGCCAGCGAGCGCCTTGACGGCGCGGGTTTTGGCCAGCCCGGGGGCCCCTTCGATTAACACATGTCCTTCACATAACAGGGCAATCAGGAGCCCTTCTATTAGCTCCTCCTGCCCCAGGATCTGACTGCCAAGATAGTCCCTAAGTGCTCTGAACTCGGCCACTGCCATGCGATAAACCCGTTGTTTTTATGGAAGTTGATCTTTTTATACTCCAGTTGCTCCCCAAGGGCGAGCAAAGGGGCCTTGCCGTGCTTAATTTAGTTTCAATCAGCTGTATGAAACTTGTGATTGGATTGTTAAGATGTGGCGCAATGAGGTCAGACCTCTGCCTTTTAAACCAAGGAGCCAGGATGAAACAGCCATTGAAACTGACGACTCGCCAGGGCGAACGGATTGCCGTCGTGGCGGGGCTGCGTACCCCCTTTGCCAGGCAGGCCACCGCCTTTCATGGCGTGCCAGCAGTCGATCTCGGCAAACTGGTGGTGAGCGAGATGCTCGCCCGTACCGATCTCGATCCCAAGCTTATCGACCAGCTGGTGTTTGGCCAGGTGGTTCAGATGCCGGAAGCCCCCAACATTGCTCGCGAGATCGTGCTCGGTACCGGCATGAGCGTCAATACCGATGCCTATAGTGTCTCCCGCGCCTGCGCCACCAGTTTCCAGGCTGTGGCCAACGTCACCGAATCCATCATGGCCGGTACCGTAGACATCGCCATCGCCGGCGGCGCTGACTCCTCTTCCGTGCTGCCCATCGGGGTGAGCAAGAAGCTGGCCCGCGCCCTGGTGGATCTCAACAAGGCGCGCAATCTGCAGCAGCGCTTCAACATTTTGCGCCAGTTGCGGGTCAAGGATCTGCTGCCGGTGCCGCCTGCGGTGGCGGAATACTCTACGGGACTTTCTATGGGACAGACCGCCGAGCAGATGGCCAAGAGCCACCAGATCAGCCGCGAGGCGCAAGATGCGCTGGCTCACCGCTCCCACACTCTGGCCGCGCAGGCTTGGGCCGATGGCAAGCTCAGCGGCGAGGTGTTTACCGCCCATGTACCGCCCTACAAGTCACCGCTGGAGCGGGACAACAATATCCGTGAAAGCTCGGATTTGGCGAGCTACGCCAAGCTCAAGCCGGTGTTTGACAGGGTTCATGGCACAGTCACTGCTGCCAACGCAACTCCGCTGACCGATGGCGCCGCCGCCGTGCTGCTGATGCGGGAAGGTCGGGCGAAAGAGCTGGGACTCGAACCGTTGGGTTATATCCGCAGCTTCGCCTTCTCGGCCATCGATGTGTGGCAGGACATGCTGATGGGTCCCTCCTATGCCACGCCGCTGGCGCTGGACAGAGCCGGCATCACGCTCAGCGATCTGACCCTGATCGACATGCACGAAGCCTTTGCCGCCCAGACGCTGGCCAACCTCAAGATGTTTGCCAGCCACGAGTTTGCCCGTGACAAGCTGGGCCGCGATCAGGCCATCGGCGAGGTTGACATGGAGAAGTTCAACGTCCTCGGTGGTTCGCTGGCCTATGGCCACCCCTTTGCCGCGACCGGTGCGCGGATGATCACCCAGACCCTGCACGAGCTGCGTCGTCGCGGTGGGGGACTGGGGCTCAACACCGCCTGTGCGGCGGGTGGATTGGGCGTGGCGATGGTGTTGGAGGTTGAATGATGAGCGCTAAGACTTTTTCCCTGGATGTTCGCAAAGATGGCATCGGTATCCTCACCATGGATGTGCCGGGCGAGAGCATGAATACCCTCAAGGCCGCCTTTGTGGAGGAGATCCGCTCCGTACTGGACGAGGTAAAACGCAACAAGGATTTGATCGGTCTGGTGATCACCTCCGGCAAGAAGGACTCCTTCATCGCCGGCGCTGACATTACCATGCTGGCCGCCTGCACCAGTGCCAAGGATGCCGAGACCCTGTCGCGAGAAGGGCAGGAGATCTTTGCCGAGATCGAGGGGCTGACCATTCCGGTGATCGCCGCCATTCACGGCCCCTGTCTCGGTGGCGGGCTGGAGCTGGCGCTGGCCTGCCATGGTCGGGTGGTGACCGATCACGGAAAATCTGTGCTGGGATTGCCGGAAGTTCAGCTCGGTCTGCTGCCGGGCTCTGGCGGTACCCAGCGTCTGCCGCGCCTTATCGGTGTGGCCAAGGCGCTGGACCTGATGCTGACCGGCAAGCAGGTTCGCGCCAAACAAGCCAAGAAATTGGGGCTGGTGGACGATGTGGTGCCGCCGTCAATCTTGCTGGATGCTGCCATCAAGCTGGCCAAGAAGGGCAAACCGCGCCATCAGTTGAAACGGGATCTGCAGGGCAAGGTGCTGGAGACCAACAAGCTGGGCCGCAAGGTGCTGTTCGATCAGGCCAGCAAGGGGGTGAAAGCCAAGACCCGCGGCAACTATCCGGCGCCGGAGCGGATCCTCGAGGTGGTGCGCATCGGCGTGGAGGAGGGGATGAAGGCCGGTCTGGCCGCCGAATCCCGCCACTTTGGCGAGCTGGTGATGACGGCTGAGTCTGCCGCTCTGCGTTCCATCTTCTTTGCCACCACCGAGATGAAGAAAGAGGTCACCTATCAGGGGGCCGAGCCGCGCAAGGTGGGCCACGCGGCCGTGCTGGGCGGTGGTCTGATGGGGGGCGGCATAGCATTCGTCACTGCCACCAAGGCGGGCGTGCCGGTACGGATCAAGGATGTGGCAAGCGCCGGGATCGGCAATGCTATGCGCTACAGCTACGACATTCTGGCCAAGAAGCTCAAGCGTCGTCACATTCTGCGCAGCGAGCTGGAAAAACAGATGAGCCTGCTGACTGGTACCCTCGACTACTCCGGTTTCCACCGGGTGGACATGGTGGTTGAGGCGGTGTTTGAAGATCTCAATCTCAAACACCAGATGGTGAAGGATGTGGAGCGTGAGTGCGGTGAGCACACAGTGTTTGCCTCCAACACCTCCTCCCTGCCCATCAACCAGATTGCGGCAGAGGCGGCGCACCCAGAGCGAGTCGTGGGGCTGCACTACTTCAGCCCGGTGGACAAGATGCCGCTGGCGGAGATCATCCCCCACGCTGGCACCAGTGCCGAGACGGTCGCTACCACCCTGGCTTTTGCCCGCGCCCAGGGCAAAACGCCCATCGTGGTGAAGGACGAAGCCGGTTTCTACGTCAACCGCATCCTTGCCCCCTACATGAATGAGGCGGCGCGACTGGTGCTGGAAGGGGAGCCGGTGGAGGTGCTGGATAGCGCACTGCTGGACTTTGGTTTCCCGGTTGGCCCCATCACCTTGCTCGATGAGGTGGGGATCGATGTGGGCGCCAAGATCTCCCCTATTCTTGAGAAAGAGCTGGGCGGCGAGCAGTTCCAGGCGCCCAAGGCGTTCGACAAGCTGCTGCAAAATGATCGCAAGGGACGCAAGAACGGCAAGGGCTTCTATCTCTATGGCAAGGCGGCACCGCGCAACAAGCTGACTGGCAAAGAGGGCAAGAAGACGGTGGACGAGAGCGTCTATGGCGTGCTCGGCATCAAGCCGTCTGCCAAGCTGGCCCGTCAGGAGATCGCCGAGCGCTGCGTGCTGCTGATGCTCAACGAAGCGGCCATGGCGTTGGATAGCGGTGTGGTGGCGTCGGCCCGTGATGGCGATATCGGCGCCATCTTCGGCATCGGTTTCCCGCCCTTCCTTGGCGGCCCGTTCCGCTACATGGACACCTTAGGAATTGATCATCTGGTTGGCCGTCTGGAGTATTACCAGAAACGCCACGGCGACCGGTTCGCCCCCTGTGCCCGCCTCAAGGCGATGGCCGCAGAGCAGCAGACCTTCTACTGATAACCGCTGCAGATTGACCGCAAGACAACGAGGCCCGCACACCATGCGGGCCTCTTTCTATGTTGTGGTTTGTTCGGGTTGTACGGTTTGGGCAGCGCTCATGCTGGCAGAAGCAACCGATTAAAAAACGGCCCACCGAAGTGGGCCGTCGAGATATCACGTCACGGGTCAGATCCCCGGTTTGCGCTCCGGGCAACGACCTATGATATCGGGTGGCAGCTCGCCGTTATCCTGCTCCAGCACCACGTCGAATCCCCACAGCTGATGCAGGTGTTTGAGCACCTCATGGCGTGAGTCGCCAAGGGGTATGCGGTTGTGGGGCACATAGCGCAGGGTGAGGGAGCGATCCCCCTTCACGGCAACGTTGTAGACCTGAATATTGGGTTCCAGATTGCTGAGGTTGTATTGGGCCGACAGGGTATTGCGCACCTGACGGTACCCCTCGTCATTGTGGATAGCGGAGACCTTCAGATAGTTCTTCAGATCGTCGTCATCAATAGCGAACAGCTTCATATCCCGCATCACTTTGGGACTGAGGAACTGGCTGATAAAGCTCTCGTCCTTGAAATTCTGCATGGCAAAGTGGAGGGTGTCGACCCAGTTGCTGCCAGCATAGTCGGGGAACCAGTATCTATCTTCCTCGGTTGGGTTCTCGCAGATGCGGCGCAGGTCGGTAAACATGGCAAACCCCAGCGCATAGGGGTTGATCCCCGAGTAGTAGCGGCTGTTGTAAGCCGGTTGATAGACCACGTTGGTGTGGCTGTGCAGCATCTCCATCATGAAGCGATCGCTCAACTTGCCCTCGTCATAGAGGTGATTGAGGATGGTGTAGTGCCAGAAGGTGGCCCACCCCTCGTTCATCACCTGAGTCTGCTTTTGCGGATAGAAATATTGGCTGATTTTGCGCACGATACGCACCACTTCCCGCTGCCAGGGCTCCAGCAAGGGTGCATTCTTCTCGATAAAGTAGAGAATGTTCTCCTGGGGTTCGGCGGGGTAGCGCCTGTCCTCCACGCCAGCGGCTTTATGCTGCTTGGGCAGGGTTCGCCACAGCTCGTTGACCTGAGTTTGCAGATAATCTTCCCGCGCCTTCTGACGCCGCTTCTCCTCGGCCATCGAGATCTTCTGGGGACGCTTGTAGCGATCCACCCCGAAGTTCATCAGGGCATGGCAGGAGTCGAGCAGCTGTTCCACCGCCTCGATACCATGCTTCTCTTCGCACTGGGTGATGTAGTTCTTGGCGAACAGCAGGTAGTCAATGATGGAGGAGGCATCGGTCCAGGCCTTGAACAGGTAGTTGTTCTTGAAGAAGGAGTTATGACCGTAGCAGGCATGGGCCATCACCAGTGCCTGCATCGGCATGGTGTTCTCCTCCATCAGGTAGGCGATGCAGGGATCTGAGTTGATGACGATCTCGTAGGCCAGCCCCATCTGGCCGCGCTTGTAGTTGCGCTCGGTATGGATAAAGCGCTTGCCGAACGACCAGTGCTGATAGCCGATGGGCATGCCGACGCTGGAGTAGGCATCCATCATCTGCTCGGCGGTGATCACCTCGATCTGGTTGGGGTAGGTGTCCAGCTTGTAGAAACGGGCGACCCGGGCGATCTCCTGGTGATAGGTCTCCAGCAGATCGAAGTTCCAGTCTGGTCCGTCATCCAGTGGCGCTACACGTTTTTCTGTTTCGATCATGTGACCTCCTCACGCCGCTTGTTTCTTGAACAGCTCGCGGAACACCGGATAGATATCCTCGACTTTGCGAATGTGCTCCATCGCAAAGTGGGGGAACTGGCTGGCTACCGACTCATATTCGTGCCACAGGGTCTGGTGGGCACGGGTGGTGATCTCGA
This sequence comes from Aeromonas sp. R1-2, assembly GCF_040908505.1. Taxonomy (NCBI): domain Bacteria; kingdom Pseudomonadati; phylum Pseudomonadota; class Gammaproteobacteria; order Aeromonadales; family Aeromonadaceae; genus Aeromonas; species Aeromonas sp. R1-2. The sequence goes on from NZ_JBFODU010000025.1 coordinate 63,098, forward strand.
TGTAGGAGTAGTACCGTACCCTTGGCATGATGTCCCGCGCCAGGATCTCCCTGCATTGCGGTGAGTCATCAGCCCAGTTGTCACCGTCAGATGCCTGCGCCGCATAGATGTTCCACTGGTTGGCGGGGTAACGCTCGTTGATGATGTCGTTCATCATCTTGAGGGCGCTGGAGACAATCGTGCCGCCTGTCTCCTGGGAGTAGAAGAACTCGTGCTCGTCCACCTCCTTGGCCTGGGTATGGTGGCGGATATAGACCACCTCGACGTTCTTGTAGGTCCGGCTCAGGAACAGATAGAGCAGGATATAGAAACGCTTGGCCATCTCCTTGGTGGCCTGATCCATGGAGCCCGATACGTCCATCAGACAGAACATCACCGCCTGACTGGAAGGGACGGGCCGTTTGACGAAGTTGTTGAATTTGAGATCGAAGGTGTCAATAAACGGCACCGCATCGATCCGTCGTTTCAGCTCCCTGATCTCCTTCTCGAGCAGGGCGATCTCGGCAAAGTGTTCGTTGGGATCGGTGGCCAGCAGGGCCAGCCGATCTTCCAGTTCATGCAATTGGCGTTTCTTGCCTGCTTGCAGCGCCATGCGCCGTGCCAGCGAATTTTGCAGGGAACGCACCACGTTGATGTTGGCGGGCACCCCGTTTGAGGTGTAGCCAGCACGGTAGGTTTTGACTTCCATCAGCTGATTGAGCTGGGTTTTCTGCAGCCTGGGCAGCTCCAGATCTTCAAACAGCAGATCGAGATACTCATCCTTGGAGATCTGGAACACGAAATCATCGGCCCCTTCACCCTGATTGGATGCCTGTCCCTCGCCGGAACCCTGTCCGCCGCCTCCTCCTTTGGGACGGTCAATCTTGTCGCCGGAGACGAACTGGTCATTGCCGGGATGCACCATCTCCCGTTTACCACCGTGCCCCTGATGAAAATGGGGCTCGCCAATATCCTTGGTCGGGATGCTGATGCTCTCGCCCTTGTCTACGTCCTGAATGCTGCGCTTGGAGACAGCATCCGAGACCGCTTGTTTTATCTGCTTCTTGTAGCGGCGGATGAAGCGCTGCCGATTGACAGCGCTTTTGTTTTTGCCGTTGAGCCTGCGGTCGATAAAATGCGCCATAACTCCCCCTTGAACAGTCAGGGTCAGGATGACTTGCGTACCCTGAGATACCATTCGGAGAGCAGTCGCACCTGTTTGCGGGTGTAGCCTTTCTCCATCATCCGTTCGACAAAGTTATCGTGCTTCTTCTGCTCCTCGGCCGAGGTTTTGCTGTTGAAGGAGATAACCGGCAGCAGCTCTTCCGTGTTGGAGAACATCTTCTTCTCGATCACGGTGCGCAGCTTCTCGTAACTGGTCCAGTTGGGGTTACGGCCTGCATTGTTGGCCCGGGCACGCAGCACGAAGTTGACGATTTCGTTGCGGAAATCTTTCGGGTTGCTGATCCCGGCAGGTTTTTCAATTTTCTCCAGCTCGCTGTTGAGGGACGCTCTGTCAAACAGCTGGCCGGTTTCGGGGTCACGGTACTCCTGATCCTGGATCCAGAAGTCGGCGTAGGTGACGTAGCGATCGAAGATGTTCTGACCGTACTCGGAGTAGGACTCGAGATAGGCGGTCTGGATCTCCTTGCCGATGAACTCCACATAGCGCGGGGTCAGATAGCCCTTGATGAACTCAAGGTAGCGATCGTGCAGCTCTTGCGGGAACTGCTCGCGCTCGATCTGCTGCTCCAGCACATAGAAGAGATGCACCGGGTTGGCGGCCACTTCCGCGTGGTCGAAGTTGAAGACGCGGGAGAGGATCTTGAACGCAAAGCGAGTAGAGAGACCATTCATCCCCTCGTCCACACCGGCGTAGTCGCGATACTCCTGATAGCTCTTCGCCTTCGGATCGGTGTCCTTCAGACTTTCGCCATCATAGACCCGCATCTTGGAGTAGATGCTGGAGTTTTCCGGCTCTTTCAGCCGTGACAACACAGAGAACTGGCCCAGCAGCTCGAGGGTGCCCGGGGCGCATTTGGCCTCGGTCAATTCGCTGTTGATCAGCAGCTTCTCGTAGATCTTCACCTCTTCCGAGACGCGCAGGCAGTAAGGCACCTTGACGATGTAGACCCGGTCGAGGAAAGCTTCGTTGTTCTTGTTGTTGCGGAACTGCTGCCACTCGGATTCGTTGGAGTGGGCTAGCAGAATGCCGTCAAAGGGGAGGGCGGAGAGCCCTTCGGTACCGTTGTAGTTACCCTCCTGGGTTGCTGTCAGCAGCGGGTGCAGCACCTTGATGGGGGCCTTGAACATCTCCACAAACTCCATCACCCCCTGGTTCGCTTTACAGAGCGCACCTGAGTAGGAGTAGGCATCGGCGTCATCCTGGGCGAAGTGCTCCAGCATGCGGATGTCGACCTTGCCGACCAGTGAGGAGATGTCCTGGTTGTTGTCATCACCGGGTTCAGTCTTGGCAATGGCGATTTGATCGAGGATGGAGGGGTTGACCTTCTCCACCTTGAACTTGGTGATGTCGCCGCCAAACTCGTGCAGGCGTTTGGCCACCCAGGGGGACATGATGGGACGCAGGTAACGGCGCGGGATGCCGTACTCTTTTTCCAGGATCTCCCCATCCTCTTCGATGTCGAACAGGCAGAAGGGGTGATCGTTGACCGGTGAGCCCTTGATGCGATAGATGGGCACCTTCTGCATAAGGGATTTGAGTTTCTCTGCCAGCGAGGATTTACCGCCGCCAACGGGGCCCAGCAGATAGAGGATCTGTTTCTTCTCCTCCAGCCCCTGGGCGGAGTGTTTGAGGTAGGAGACGATCTGTTCGATGGCCTCTTCCATCCCGTAGAAATCCTTGAAGGCGGGATAGCGTGCCACGACGCGGTTGGAGAAGAGTCGGCTCAGTCTGGGGTTGGCTGAGGTGTCTACCATCTCCGGCTCACCAATGGCGGTCAGCAGACGTTCGGCTGCGGAGGCGTAGCAGGCTTTGTCCTGCTTACACATATCCAGGAACTCCTGGATGGTATATTCCTCTTCTCTCGCTTTTTCATATCGCTGTTGGTAATGCTCGAATATGCCCATAACTTTGCCCTCGTTATAGTCGCTTACCCTGAAAAAAGTGGATGACTGCTTTTGTGTTGTGCGCTTTTAAAGCCTAGTCAACAGACTCCAGTAATCCATCACGGTTGATAGGTTAAATTCTGAAGAAACCTGCCCGATCCTTTTGCGGGGAGGGTCAGTCAACAACACCGCTATGTTACTGACTGTTAAATTATTTTTGCCACGATAGTGAGGTAAATGTCAAAGACATAAAAAATAAATGTTTATGGGAAAGAGGGAACTTATTGCGAAAAGATTAAGGGGTTTGACGAAAGGCAATAGGGCTGCGGGTTGGCGGGGTTATGGATGAGAATGTCATTACGTGAACGTCAACGTAAATCGCTTTGTTTGGAGTTTAGGCTCTAATTTTTACATTGACGCTACATTTTGAGTGCCCTAGATTGGCGATGTGTGAGCAGCAAGACGCTTTAGCAAGAGAGTTGACTGTTGCCTCACCAAGCTCTGTTTAAGCACGTTTCCGTTGGCTTGACCCTCGCAACCGCGAGGGTCTTCTTTTTCTGTGTCTGTAAACGCTTGTTTCTGCTGATGGCTATTGACGCCGCCAGCACTCATCTAGCAAGGGTAGGCTTGTTGCACGGCCGCCAGGACGTGGGCAAACGGGTGGGCGGCCAATTGGCCTGCGCCCGCCAGCGATTTGGCCTTGACCCGGCTGGTCAACGGTGTGGCGATACCGCACAGGAAACGGGCCAGAACACGCGCATCCACCGAACCTGTTTTGGCAATCAGCGGATCGCACCAGGCGCGGATCCCCGCCTCGTTTGGCATGGTCAGTGGGGGCAGGGGAGGGAGATGTGCCACCTCGCGGCGACAAACCGAACAGTGGCCACAATGAACCGGCGCCACCTCATCGGCAAAATAGCTGGCGAGGCGGTGACTCAGGCACTCATCCGAGGTGAAAAAGTCGAGCATGGCTTGCAGTCTGGCCAGCTCGCTCTGCTCTTTTTGCAGGAACAGGGCGTGCAGGGCATTTGCTTCCTGCTCGTTGTCCCACCCCTGACGGGTGATCCGGTAGACCTCGGTCATCTGTTTGCTTTCAAGCTCGATCCAGCCTTGCTGCTGCAGGTAGTCGAGCGCCGCAACCGCCCGCTGTCGCTCTCCCTGATAGCCCTGCCAGAGGGCGTCAAAGTCCATGGTGCACCAGCTGCGGGCTTGCGGGGCACAGGCGAACAGCTGCTCCAGAAACTGGCGGCGTTCCGGATTGAAGCGGCTCACTATCTCGCCTTTATCCAGCACAAACTTGAAGCGGTAATCTGCGTAGTAGCTGTAGGCCGGGGTGATGATGCCCGCCATCTCCAGATAGACCAGCAGGGTTTTAAGGGGCAACTGGCGGATATTGGTGTCGTTGGAGAGGCGCAGCAGGGTGAATTCCCACTCATTCCCGCTCTGCTTGATGATGGCAAGGAGCTGGAGGATGGCACTCAAATCTGGCGTATCGCCGTAGACGAAGTTCTCCAACACCGGCAGCTGGCTCTGGTTGGCCAGCACGATACAGCGCGATGGCTGGCCATCCCGTCCGGCGCGGCCAATCTCCTGGCTGTAGTTTTCAATGGACTTGGGCAGATCGTAGTGAATGACCCGCCGGATATCCGCTTTGTCGATCCCCATGCCAAAGGCGATGGTGGCGACGATGCAGTCTACCTTGCCCGCCATGAAGTCGTGCTGGATCTGACTGCGCAGCGCCGAGTCGAGTCCGGCATGATAGGCGCGGGCGTTGATCCCTTCTCTAATGAGGTGCTCGGCACAGGCTTCTGCGGTGTGTTGCAAGGTGACGTAGACGATGGTGGGGGCCGTCGGATCGTTGGCCAACTCCTGCGCGAGCCAGCTATCCCGCGCGTCGGGCGCCAGGGGAATGACTGCCAGATCAAGATTGGGGCGATAGAAACCGGTGACCACGACCCCCTCCGGCGCGATGCCGAATTTGGTCTGCATATCCTGAATCACCGCCGGTGTGGCGGTGGCCGTCAGCAGCAACACCTGTGGGATCTTCAGGTCATGGCGATAGCTCGGCAGCTTGAGGTAGTCGGGGCGAAAGTTGTGGCCCCACTCCGAGATACAGTGCGCCTCATCGACGACCAGCAGCGAGAGTGGCACTTGCTGGATAAAGCGGCGAAAGCGCTCGTTCTTGAGTCGCTCCACCGAGATCATCAGGATCTTGAGCTGGCCATCCAGCGCCTGCTGCATCACTCGTCGGCTTTCCTCCGGGCTCTGGCTAGAGTCGAGGGTAGCGGCGCTTATTCCCTTGCTTTTAAGGAAGGCGAGTTGATCGTGCATCAGCGCCAGCAGCGGCGAGATCACCAGGGTCAGGTGAGGCAGGGCGAGGGCCGGCAGTTGATAACAGAGGGATTTGCCGGAGCCGGTGGGAAAGATGGCTGCGGCACTCTGACCTGCCAGCACCCGGCTGATCACCGCCTCCTGACCTGGCCTGAGTGCGGAGAAACCAAAATATTGGTTGAGCAGGGATGTGATCATGGCAAGGCTCCGCGGCAAATGGGGGATGATAGCACAGCGATTCCGGTCATGGATGACACAGGAATGGTCGTGAGGGTGAGGGCAGAGAGTGTCGATAAAACGTACAAAAATGGGTGGTTGCGCTGTAGTTAAGGTTTTGTTGCGGTTTTTTGTGATGGAAACGGGATATTTTTTGGTGAGTCTCTGGAAAAAAAAGATGCTGAATGGGATATTCCGTCATGCAATCCGGTGACTGGCGGATCGGCCCGACAGAAGGCTGGCCACAGACACCACATCCGGGCGACAGGGGTCTCCCGATGAGTGGTTGCAGACAGGACTCATGATTCATGCACTACGGTGCTTAGGGACTTTTTTGATGACACAACAACACCCCCTCCTTCGGCTGGTCAATAGCACCAGTCTGGTCAGCCAGATCCTGGTTGGTCTGGTATTCGGTATCTTGCTGGCACTGTTTGCGCCCGAGTGGGCGAAAACGGCAGGTCTGCTCGGCAGTCTGTTCGTTGGTGCACTGAAAGCGGTAGCCCCGCTGCTGGTATTCGTACTGGTGATGGCGGCCATCATTGGTCACAAGCAGGGTCAGAAGACCAATATTCGCCCGCTGCTGGCGCTCTACCTGTTTGGTACCTTCTCTGCGGCCGTGGTCGCGGTGATTGCCAGCTTCCTGTTCCCCTCCAACCTCCATCTGGTGGCCAATACTGCCGAGATCACCCCGCCAGGCGGGATCACCGAGGTGCTGCAGACCCTGCTGTTCAACGTGGTGACCAACCCGGTCAAGGCGCTGATGGATGCCAACTATATCGGGATCCTGGCGTGGGCCATCGGTCTGGGTATCGCCATGCGCCATGCCAACGAGAGCACCAAGGCGCTGATCACTGACCTGTCTCACGGTGTCTCCGCCATCGTGAAAGCGGTGATCCGCTGTGCCCCGCTCGGGATCCTGGGTCTGGTTGCCTCCACGCTGGCAGAGACCGGCTTCGACGCCCTGTTTGGTTATGCCCAACTGCTGGTGGTGCTGATCGGCTGCATGCTGTTTATCGCCTTCGTGGTCAACCCGTTGATCGTCTTCTGGAAGATCAAGCGCAACCCCTATCCGCTGGTGCTGACCTGCCTCAAAGAGAGCGGCGTGACCGCCTTCTTTACCCGCAGCTCTGCCGCCAACATTCCGGTCAACATGGCGCTGTGTGAAAAACTGCGTCTGCCGGAAGATACCTACGCGGTCTCCATCCCGTTGGGTGCCACCATCAACATGGCGGGTGCGGCCATCACCATCACTGTGCTCGCCATGGCGGCGGTACATACCCTGGGGATGGAAGTGGACATGGCAACAGCCGTGCTGCTCTCCGTGGTTGCCACCGTCAGCGCCTGTGGCGCATCCGGTGTCGCCGGTGGCTCCTTGCTGCTGATCCCGCTGGCCTGCAGCCTGTTTGGCATCAGCAACGACATCGCCATGCAGGTGGTTGCTGTCGGCTTTATCATCGGCGTGTTGCAGGATTCTGCTGAGACAGCACTGAACAGCTCCACCGACGTGCTGTTCACCGCCGCTGCTTGCATGGCCGAAGATGAAACCTTGCTGGATGTGGCTCCGATACCGAGCCGCGAAGCCTGATCTCGTAACGGTCAGTTTCGCAACACACTTGCGCCCTCTTCGGAGGGCGCTTTTTATTGCCGGATTTGCTCTCTTTTCCTCTTTAAGCAGGCTCTTTGGCTGATGTGCCGGACATTCTGTCGCCCTTGTCCGGGCGCTGCCTTATCTTTATCCCTTTGAGTTGTGCTTCCTCCTTCGGTTGTGCGTTACACATTTTTGTCTGTTCTGCCAAGAGCCGGTTGCTATGGCTTACCCCAGATCTTCAAGACAATCACAGCATCAAAGAAGAATGGAGGTGGCTGGCTGCGGCAGATGAACCCGTCCTATCAGACACGCCATCATGGTTTGGTGAGGGGGAGTAAACGTGTTGGCGATATTGAGCTGCGGGCATGGGGGTCATGTTGATACCCGGCGTGCTCAGTCATGGCGCTGGTGAGCATGCAGACAGCCAACAGAGTGAGAGGAGTAATAAGGAGAGAGAAGGGTAATCGCGGAGGCACAGATTGCAGAGATAAAAAAGCCAGCCGACTGTTCGGCTGGCTTTTTGCTATCAGTGGCAGGTGGGGGATTAACCGACCAGCTGATAGAGGATGGCGGAGATGGCGATCATCCCCATCACAGCGACAAATACGTTGCTGATATGACCCTGATACTTCGCCATGGCCGGTACGCGCTTGATGGCGTACATCGGCATGATGAACAGGATGGTAGCGATGATAGGGCCGCCCAAGGATTCAATCATGCCCAGGATGGAGGGGTTGGCAATGGCAGTGCCCCACAGGGTCAGGATGAAGAAGGCGATGATGAACATCTCGACTTTCTTGGCGTTCGGCTCTTTGCCTGACTTGCGCATGTTCTGCACGATCATCCCTTTCAAACCTTCACGGGCACCCAGATAGTGGCCGAAGAAGGAGGAGACGATGGCGACAAACGCAACCAACGGACCGAAGTAGGAGATGATGGGGCTGGCATGCTGGTTGGCCAGATAGGAGAGCACGGCGATGTTCTGAGCCTTGGCTTCTGCCAGCTGGGCCGGTGTCAGGCTCATAACGCAGGAGAAGACGAAGAACATCACGAAGCCCAGCAGCACCATGGCGGTACGCTTGAGGATGGCATCGGCTTTCTCGACAGCCTGATCACCGTGGTCGCGGCGCTGGGCCAGAGAGAAGCTGGAGATGGCCGGGCTGTGGTTGAAGGAGAAGACCAGTACCGGGATGGTCAGCCACAGGGTAGTGGCGAAATCCTTGGCAGAGGGTACTTGCTCCAGCGCGGCACCGGTCCAGTCCGGGATCAGATACAAAGAGATACCGGCCAGAATGGCGATCAACGGATAAACCAGCAGCTCGGTCACTTTCAGCATCAGCTTTTCGCCGGCCAGCATCACCGACATCATGCCCATAATCAGCACGATGGAGAGGATCCAGCGCGGCGGGGCACTCATCTGCAGCTGGTTGACCATAAAGCTTTCCACGGTGTTGGTGATACCCACGCCGTAGATCAGCACGATGGGGTAGATGGCGAAGAAGTAGAGGAGGGTGATTAATTTACCGGCACCCACGCCAAAGTGCTCTTCCACCACTTCGGTGATGTCTGCGTTTGGCTTTTTGGAGGAAAGCACGAAGCGGGCCAGACCACGGTGGGCCAGATAGGTCATGGGACCTACCAGCAGCGCCATGACGACCAGCGGCCAGAAACCGCCCATACCCGCGTTGATCGGCAGGAACAGGATCCCCGCGCCAACTGCGGTCCCGAACAGACTGATGACCCAGGTAGAGTCGCGTTTTTCCCAACGAGTGGTTTGAGTAGAGCGGATCCCTTGCTCTGTTGACGCCGCAACTCCCTGCGTGCCAGTGACTGTGTTTGACATCTATCTCACCCCGAATGTGTGGTTCTTATTAAGTCGGCGCAAGGATACGGTTTTTCTAATCAAAAATGTTGATCAAATTCATCTTTACGGCACGAAAAACCGCACTTTCTTATGGAAATGTGATCAAAACAAGAAAAATTCAATTATTGTTTATCAATTGGCACGTTATTTTAGTGTTAATGATTAAATCTCGCTCAGCCAAATGTAGGTAAATTGTTATTTTGCGAGATGCTGGGCTAGCTGGTTGATCATGCTAGCGGTAGCCCCCCAGATAAAGTGCTGTTGCCAGGGGATCCAGTAGATGGTGTGTGCTTTCCCCCCTCTGGAAAGGGTTAGGGGGATGTGGTTGCGTCGATCCAGCAGATGGGTCAGCGGCACTTCGAAGGCGTGATCCACCTCATCCGGACTCAGGATGAGGGGATAGTTGCCATCGAGCAGCCCCAGCACCGGCAGTACCTCGAATCGTGACACGGTATTGAGCGGGTTGAGGGTGCCGATCACTTCAATCAGTCGGGCCGGAATGCCGAGCTCCTCTTCGGTCTCCCGCAGCGCCGTGGCAATCAGGTTCTCGTCACCGGGATCCTGTCGCCCGCCGGGGAAGCTGATCTGCCCCCCATGATGACGCAGCCGGGGGCTGCGCCGGGTCAATAACACGCTGAGCCCCTCATCGCGCATCACCACCGGGATCAACACCGCCGCCGGACTGAGCCCGCCAATGGCGAGGCGATGGGCCGGGGCGGGTCGCTGCAACTGGAAGCGGGTCAGCAGTTCGTGGCGATCCATGGCGGGGAGCTCTCCTGTGCGTTGGCCTGACAGTGGGGAGGGTTACAGCGCCGACAGCGGCGGCAGGATGTGGGCAACCTTGTCATAGGTCTCCTGATATTCGCTGTCGGCGTCGGAGTCGGCGATGATGCCGCCACCGGCCCAGCAGTGCAGACGACCCGCTTCGGCGATCAAAGTGCGAATGCAGATGCTGGTGTCCATTCGGCCATGCTGGCTGAGGTAGCCGATGCTGCCGCAATAGGCATTGCGGCGCTGGGGCTCAAGCTCTTCGATGATCTCCATAGCCCGGATTTTGGGGGCGCCGGTGATGGAGCCACCAGGGAAACAGGCGCGCAGCAGATCGACCCCTTGCCAGCGTGCATCCAGCTCACCGTGGATGGTGGAGACCAGATGATGTACCGCCGGAAACGACTCCACTGCAAAGAGATTAGGCACGCTGACCGAGCCAGGCCGGCTGACCCGACCGATATCGTTGCGCAGCAGATCAACGATCATCAGATTCTCTGATCTGTCCTTGTCCGCCTGCGCCAGCTCCTGCGCGACTTGCCGATCGATGGCCGGATCGGGGTGGCGAGGGCGAGTGCCCTTGATGGGTTTGGTTTCGATATGACGGCCATCAAGCAGCAGGAAGCGCTCGGGGGAGAGGCTCAGCAGCGCGCTCTCCGGCAGGCGGATAAAGGCTGAGAAGGGGGCCTTGTTGGCGGTTGCCAGCAGGCAATAGGCCTGCCACTCATCCCCCTGATAGGGGGCGCTGAAACGCTGGGTCAGGTTTATCTGGTAGCAATCCCCCGCAGCAAGGTATGCCTGAATGCGGGCAAACTTCTCGCCATACTCGGCGCGGCTCATATTGCTCTGCCACGCCCCCAACAAGGCAAAAGCGGGGGCCGGTTTGGCCTGCTGCTGTTCAAGCCAGGCCAGCCGGTTGGCAAGGCCTGTTTCATCCCCCCAGTGCACCAGCTGCCAGTCGCCGGTCGTCACATTGCGCAGCAGCGCCCAGTCGTAGATACCTACTGCCATGTCCGGCACCGCGATATCGGCGGCGGCCTGCACTGGTAGTCGCTCGAAGCGACGGCCCAGATCATAGCCAAACAGGCCGAGGGCGCCGCCAATAAATGGTAGGTGAGTGGCACACAGATCCAGCTCCCCCAGCAGCTGTTGCTGGGTATGGGCCAGCAGGGCGAGGGGATCTTCGTGGTGTTGGCTGATATTCGCCCCGACACGCAGAGTGGTCACTTCGCCGCGGGTTTCGAGGGTCGCCAGCGGATCGACAGTGATGATATCAAAGCCGTTATCGGCACCGAGTGGTCCCGCCGATTCCAGCAACATGGCCCACGGCTGATGTTGCAGGCGGGCAAAAAGCTGATGGAGTTCAGCACTATGGTCTAGATGATGGATATGAAGTGTTGGCGTCATTTTATGTTACACAGGCAACAGTTTGGTTCCCGAACCCTAGTCGGTGCTGGTGGGCAAGCGTATCATAGGTGTCGGTGACTTAAGAAAAAACTGCCGTGTCGTTCGTTTTTTGCTGGTTGATAGTTTTTAGCCAGCACGTCAGCACGGCCCATCATATGGAAGCCCTTGCCCTGCTCCGTGGCAGAGACAAGGACCAGTGAGGATGATATGAGCATTATAAAAAAACAGGATTTCATCGATTCTATCGCAGATGCCCTCCAGTACATCTCCTATTACCACCCGTTGGATTTTGTTCAGGCTGCCAAAGCGGCGTATGACCGCGAGGCCAACCCGGCCGCCAAAGATGCGCTGGCCCAGATCCTGATCAACTCCCGCATGTCCGCCGAAGGTCATCGTCCGCTCTGCCAGGACACCGGTATCGTGACCTGTTTCGTCAAGATTGGCATGCAAGTGCAGTGGGACAGCGACATGACAGTGCAGGAGATGGTGGACGAAGGGACCCGTCGTGCCTACACCAATCCTGACAACCCGCTGCGCGCCTCCGTGCTGGCCGATCCGGCAGGCAGTCGCAAAAACACCAAAGACAACGCCCCTGCCGTGGTGCATATCGACATGATCCCCGGCAACAAGGTGGAAGTGAGCATCGCGGCCAAAGGCGGCGGCTCCGAGAACAAATCCAAGATGGTGATGCTCAACCCCTCTGACGATATCGTCGAGTGGGTGCTGAAAACCGTGCCGACCATGGGCGCAGGCTGGTGCCCGCCCGGCATGCTGGGCATCGGCATCGGCGGTACCGCCGAGAAAGCGGCGGTACTGGCCAAAGAGGCCCTGATGGAGCACATCGACATTCAGGAGCTGATCGCCCGTGGCCCGCAAACCACTGAAGAGAAGCTGCGGGTCGAGCTCTACGACAAGGTCAACAAGCTGGGGATCGGTGCCCAGGGTCTGGGCGGCCTCACTACCGTGCTGGATGTGAAGGTCAAATCTGCGCCGACTCACGCCGCTTCCAAGCCGGTGGTGATGATCCCCAACTGCGCCGCGACCCGCCACGTTCACTTCGAGCTGGATGGTTCAGGCCCTGCCGAGCTGACCCCGCCGAAACTGAGCGACTGGCCGGAGATCACCCGTGAAGCGGGTGGCAACGTGCGCCGCGTCAATGTCGATGGCATCACCAAGGCCGAGCTGGCCAGCTGGAAGAGCGGTGATACCGTGCTGCTTTCGGGCAAGATCCTCACCGGTCGCGACGCCGCCCACAAGCGTATCGCCGACATGCTGAAAAATGGCGAAGGGCTGCCGGAAGGGGTTGATTTCACCAACCGCTTCATCTACTACGTTGGCCCGGTCGATGCGGTGCGCGACGAAGTGGTCGGCCCGGCAGGTCCCACCACCTCTACCCGGATGGACAAGTTCACCGACATGATGCTGGGTAAGACTGGCCTTATCGGCATGATCGGCAAATCCGAGCGTGGCCCGAAAACCGTCGAGAGCATCAAGCAGCACAAGGCCGTCTATCTGATGGCGGTAGGCGGCGCCGCTTATCTGGTGGCTAAGGCCATCAAGAAGGCGCGCGTGGTGGCCTTTGCCGATCTCGGTATGGAAGCGATCTACGAGTTTGAAGTGGAAGATATGCCGGTGACCGTAGCGGTCGATTCCGAAGGCAACAATATCCACGAAACAGGCCCGGCCTACTGGTCGGCCAAGATTGCCGAGCTGGACGGCAAACTCTCCTCCTGAGTGACCGTTCTCGCTGCCGGTTAAAACGGCATCGGCCATGTAAAGAAGGCGCGTCCATCCGGATGCGCCTTGTTACTTTGACTGGCTTGTTATGGGTTCAGGTTGGCCGCTTGCGGCAACCAGGTATAAAAAAAGGATGGCGTGACGCCATCCTTTTTCGTTGTACTTGTGCTCTGGTAGTAGACAGCAGAGCAATCGCCCTTGGCTTTAGGCTTTTTTCAGGTAGGCCGCAACCAGCACGATCTGCACGCCATTGACCTTGCCTTCGATATGAAGCGGGTTGTTGGTCAGACGGATGCCCTTGACCAGGGTGCCACGCTTGGCGGTGAAACCGGCGCCTTTCACGTCCAGATCCTTGATCAAGGTGACGGAGTCGCCCTCTTGCAGCACGGCGCCGTTGGAGTCAACGGTCGGTACGCTGTCGTCATCTTCGTCAGCAATACCAGCTTCAGCCCAGGCCTTGGCTTCGTCTTCCATGTACATCATGTCCAGCAGATCCTGAGCCCACACTTCACCCTTGCCGGAGAGTGCTTTGAGCTGGCGCCATGCCATCACCTGCACCGCAGGCACCTGGCTCCACATGCTGTCAGTCAGGCAACGCCAGTGGTTCACCACCAGGGTATCCGGTTGTTCCAACTGACCACGGCAGGTGTCACAGATAGCAACGCTGTGATCATCGTCGCTGGCGGGGGAGTGAGGCACCACGAAGGCGGTCAGCGCCTGCTCGGCGCTGCACAGTTCACACTTGGCGCCCGCGCGCGCTTGAAGAATGGCGTTGATGGTCATGTTGTTGGTCCCATAGCTAGTGGTAAAGCGACCCGCGTTGGGCGGGGCGCGTGAAAGAGGGGGCGGAATATAGCATAAAACCCCGCACTTTGTCAGGTCTGCCCTGGCTCACAAGGTTGGCTGTGCTGTTGCGCGGCGCTGATCGTTTGGTATTGAGAGTGCAATTTGAAGCGGGATCGCTAGAATGAGCCTCCTTTTTGACTGCAAGGCAGGGGCATTCGTGCTGGCTCAACGTTTTCAACAACTGGATCGACTGCTCACCCGCTACCAACGCTGGTGGCAATATCAGCCATATCATCATCTGACCATGGCCTTTGCTGATGAGGCGCCCGGGCTGGCGGCGTTGCTCAATGGGCTGACCCTTGCCCAGTTGGCGGAGCTCGATGCGGATATGGATGCACTCAGCACGCTGCTTGCCCCCTGGATTGCCGAGGGAGCCGAGCTGCAGCAACTCAGTCAGCTTGCCCCGTTTACCCCGGAGCCCATCACTTGCAGCAAGGAGATGGCACTGCATATGCCGGGGCGCAAGCAGGCCCAGATCGAGTCGTTCACCGCCTGTTTGCCTGCCCATCAGGGCCCCTATCTGGAGTGGTGTGCTGGCAAGGGGCATCTTGGGCGGCTGGTGTCACTTCATCGACAGGCTCCGATCCTCAGTCTGGAGCTGCAAGGGCAGCTTTGTGACGAAGGTCGGCTGCTGGCCGAGCGGGATGGCGCCAATATGACCTTTACCTGCGCCGATGCCTTTGCCCCCGAATCGGCGGCGCTGATCGCCCCTGAACATCACGCTATGGCACTCCATGCCTGCGGCGAGCTGCACACCCATCTGCTGGAACGGGTAGCCGAGCGCAGTGCCAGTGGAGTGACCATCTCTCCCTGTTGTTATCACCTGATCCGCAGCAGCCACTATCGCCCGCTGTCAGCCGCGGCCAACGCCAGTGAGCTGGTGTTGAGCAAGGCGGATCTCAAGTTGCCGCTACAGGAGACGGTGACCGGTGGCGCGCGGATCGCCCGCCTGCGCGAGCAGGAAGTGGTGTGGCGGCTCGGGTTTGACTGCCTGCAGCGTCAGGTGCGCGGGGTGGATGAGTATCTGCCGGTGCCCAATATGCAAAAGAGCCTGCTGACCGGCACGTTTGAGGCATTCTGCGTTTGGGCTGCAGAGCGCAAAGGGATTGTGCTGCCAACAGGGCTCGACTATCCCGCCTGGTTGGAACACGGGGAGCGCCGCTTTGGTGATGTCGCCCGCATGGAGCTGGTGCGCCACCTGTTTCGCCGTCCCCTCGAGATCTGGCTGGCGCTGGATCGCGCGCTCTTTTTGCAAGAGCAGGGTTATCGGGTCGAAGTGGGGGAGTTTTGTGCCAAACCCATGACCCCGCGCAATATCCTGATCCGTGCCGTGCGTGTCTGACATCCGGCGATTTTGAGCATTTTTCTTGAACATTGATGATGGCTGACAGCTTGAGCCTGTCAGCCATTTTTTTCATCACGAACAATGACCGTATGGCAGGTCACCTGGCCGTCTCAACTGTTCTAAAAATGGGCGACAGATCACGCTGTGGCGTTTTCGTTTGGCTTCCTTTTCTTTGTTTCAGTTGTACTGAATATCACAAGGTGAAATGGCTCACAAATTCTGCTTATTTCTTAATTCTCATCGTGAATTTAGTTGTTGAAACACCTACTCTTGGAACGCATTAATTCAAACAAGGACGATAAACATGTTCAAACCCAAGCGTTGTGCCTGGCTGATCGCTGCCGCCTGCGCATTGCCAAGCTATGCCGCAATGAGTGCAGCCATGAATATTCAACCCGATCCGCAAAATGCGGGAGGATATGTGATTGCGGCCCCGGATCTGGCTGCCGTGGAAAAGGCCAAGACGGCTAATCCCATGTATGCAATATGGGCCAAGGCATTGGCGACCCGGTCAAATAAAATCGTTGATGCCATTGAACCGGGTCTGGCAAGCAATCCTGACAACGTAAAACGGGTTGAACGGGTATTTCCCCAATCTGAATGGGAATATTTAACCCAGATGGCAGCGCCGGAATATACTTATGTCCGCTTCTTGCGAGCCATCGGTAAATTCCCTGCGTTCTGTGGCGAATATACCGACGGTCGCGACTCTGATGCGATCTGTAAAAAATCCATTGTGACCGCCTTTGCCCACTTCTCTCAGGAGACCGGTGGCCATATTGCCAAGGAGAACGTCTCCAATAACCCGCAGGGGCTGGAGGAGTGGCAACAGGCGCTGGTGCATGTGCGGGAGATGGGCTGGTCAGAGGGACAGACCGGTTATACCACCGGCTGTGGCCAGAACGACTGGCAGAACAAGAAGTGGCCTTGCAGCACGGGTCAGGGGTACTTCGGCCGCGGCGCCAAGCAGCTTTCTTACCACTTTAACTACGGCGCCTTCTCCGAGGCGATGTTTGATGGCGATGCCTCCGTGCTGCTCAACAACCCGGGTCTGGTGGCGGACTCCTGGCTTAACCTCGCTTCTGCCATCTGGTTTTTCCTCACCCCGCAGGCCCCGAAACCGGCCATGCTACACGTGATTGATCGTACCTGGGTACCCTCCAAACGGGAAGCTGACGCCGGTATCGGCTATGGCTTCGGTACCACCATCAACGTCATCAACGGCGGTATCGAGTGTGGTGAACAGAACAAGGACAAGGGGCAGCCTGTCAATCGCATCCGCTACTGGGAAGGGCTGGCCAACCACTACCAGATCCCGATCAAGGCGGATGAGAAGAACACCTGCTGGCAGCAGACTCCCTATGGCAGCCTCAATCTTAACGGCGCTACCGACGTGCTCTACACCAACTGGGATGGCAACTGGAAATACTATCCGGATCGCCCGGGCGGTTACTCCTTCGAGTGCGAGCTGGTGGGCTTTCAGACCGCTTATTCTGCGTTGGTGCCGGGTGATTACGAGAAGTGCGTGACCAACTTCTACGGCTCCCACGCCAACTGGCCGAAAGTGCGGGTCGTGGACAAACTGACTCCACCGCCGGTCGATCCGAGTGAACCCCCCATCGGTGGCAACCCGGCCTGGGAAGCGACCAAGGTCTACATCGCTGGCAGCAAGGTGAGCTACAAGGGCGCCGTCTATCAGGCCAAATGGTGGACGCAAGGGGATGATCCCGCCAAAGGTGGCCCTTGGGTGTTGGTGACAACCCAATAAAAGAGATAGTCCATCCATTGATTGATAAGGAAAGGGGGCTTGGCCCCCTTTTTATATATTTTTATGGTATGAGATAATATGTGGCAGTGATTAAAAAGAGAACCATCAATCTGGAGGGGTAGCTGTATTTTTAGGCCAACTTTTATTTCCTGCTTAAAGTGATGTAAACGGCCTATATCAAATTTATTGATGGCTGGATTTAATGTTTTAATCTTGCTGCTCAGTAATATTAAAAAGCGTTGAGTGATGTTTTGCTAAACGATGGGTTCGAAGAGCACACCCATGGCGCCATCCTTCTCTTATTTAGGATGAGGATGTTTATTCTTCCCATCTATCAACTCATGGCATCACTCGGCTCGCTATTTATTTCACAGAGTGAGAAATGAAAATATTGGATGTAAAATTCATGTGTATCTATTTGTTTACGGATGAGCGTGCGTAGTTCAGCAGATTATTTTCACTGGGAGCGAGGTAATCTTGCTCGATTTAAAATAATTGTTGAGGTGCGCAGATGAATGGGGATTTTCGTCTCGTTATCCGAATGGGAAGTCGCATGCGGTTTAATCACTAAGCAGATAGCAGGAAAGAGGAGTGCACCATGGAACTGGTGGTGATCCGCCATGGCGAGACGCAGGCCAATGCGGAAGGGCGTTATCAGGGCGCACTAGATATCGGGCTTAATGACGATGGAGTACGCCAGATCTCTTGTCTGACTGAGAAGGTAGCTGTGACAGAGCCGCCGTTCGATCGGCTTCTGGCATCCCCTCTGCTGCGAACAAGGGAGAGCGCTGCCATCTTGTCTCGTCAGCTGGGATTGCCTGTGGAGCTGGTGCCTGCCTTTCGTGAGCGGGATGTCGGCCTGTTTGAAGGGCGAACGCAGGTAGAGGCAAGAACACGCTATTCCGAGCTGTGGGCGCGCAATATCACCCGGCGCTGGGCTGAATCTCCACCCGGTGGTGAAATCATTGATGAGGTGATTGCCCGGGTCTCGCAGGGACTAACAGAACTTGCTTCGACCATGCACGGGGAGCGGATATTGCTGGTGGCGCATGGTGTGGTCGCCAAGGTGATCCGTGCCGTAACGATTGCCGGATTTGATGACTTCTTCGAGTGGCAATTGCCCAACGGCGGCATGCTGTCGGTGAGGCTCTCTCTGGCTGATGGCGGCCCACTGCGCTTTAGCCGTCCCCTTGATGGTTGTGATTGAAAAGTGCACCAAAAGCAGAATGAAAAAAGCAGCGCTACCGAAGAGAGTAGCGCTGTCTTTTGTATTCGTTGCGGTTGGTTATCTCTGCAGGCAAAGGTTAGCAGTGTCACCAGAGGGCAGGGGCGTGCGTCCTTAAGTCGGCTCCGGTTCCTCTTTGCGGCAGCAGTTGCGCCCCTGTTTCTTGGCCAGATAGAGGGCGGTGTCGGCTCGTCTAACCATCTTCTCTACAGTGTCATGGCTGCCCTTGCTGGCGCTGATCCCGATACTGATGGTGAGGGAGATCTCAAGAGCCCCGTCCAGTGCATGGTGCTGGGATTCGATGGCTAGCCTGATCCGCTCGGCGCTGGCCCAGGCGAGCTCGAGGGAGGTTTCCGGTAGCAGAACGATAAACTCTTCGCCACCCCAGCGACCCAGCATGTCCACCTCCCGCAGCTGTTTGCTGATCCGTTTCACCAGACTCAGGATTGCCAGATCTCCCTGCTGATGGCCAAAGGTGTCGTTGACTTCCTTGAAGTGGTCGATATCGATCAGCAGCAGGCTCATGGTATGGCCAAAACGCTGGCAGCGTTGCATCTCGGCGTTGACCAGCTCGTTGAAGCGGCGCCGGTTGGCAATGCCGGTGAGGGGATCCGTG
Organism: Aeromonas sp. R1-2; assembly: GCF_040908505.1. NCBI lineage: Bacteria > Pseudomonadati > Pseudomonadota > Gammaproteobacteria > Aeromonadales > Aeromonadaceae > Aeromonas > Aeromonas sp. R1-2. The sequence continues at coordinate 81,860 of NZ_JBFODU010000025.1, forward strand.
GTGGCGGCGACCTTCAACTCCTCCACCAGTCGGGCTCGCTCCGAGATATCCCGCAAGATGGCGGTCATCTCGGTGGTCGGGCCCAGATTGATCTTGGCGATAGTCACCTCCAGCGGAAATTCGCTACCGTCGCGGCGCAGACCCATCACCGAGGCGCGAGCATGCATTGGGCGCGAATTGATGGGGGAGCTGCTGAAAGCTTTGAAATAGGTTTCGTGATTGGCGCGAAAACGCTGAGGAAGCAGGGTTTCCAGCCGCTTGCCGAGATAGCTTTCGTCGATGCCGAACATCTCGCAGGCGGCGGTATTGATAAGCTCGATGCGTGATTCGCTGCTGACACTGATGATGCCGTCATAGGCGGAGTTGACCACCGCTTCGAAGCGACGGCGACTGGTGGTGAGCGCCTCTTCCAGCTGCATCCTGGCGGTGATGTCGATGGCGGTGACGATGATCCGGTTGATCCGTGCCTGCTCGGGGATGATTGGGGAGAGAATAAAGCGCCACCAACTGGTACGCGAGAGGCTGTCGATGGGCAGCTCGCTCTCGAGCCCGGTCTGCATGCGCACACATTCGTGCATTGGCGGCTCGATGGTATTGGTGATGTAGCGGGGAAACATCTCGCTCAGCTGTTTGCCAATGCTGCCAAGGACATCCAGCTCGAACGCCTTGGCAAAGGTATCGTTGGCAGAGACCAGCACAAAGTGATCATCCTTGTCGAGGCTGAACACCGCCACGGCGGCGCCGATGGCGTCGAGAGATGACTTTATGTCGGCATGGGAACCCTGTGTAAACATGCGACCTCCACGGCGAATAACATATTGATATTCAGTATAGTGTGGTCGTTTGGCTAACTACTCTTCGATATCCAGCAACACCAGAATGGCGCTGTCGCCACCCCATTCGCGGGGAGCCTGATGGAAGGCGCGCACATTGGGGTGCTGGGCCAGCCAGCTGGGAATGCGCTGCTTGAGAATATGTTTGCCGATACCGTGCATCACCGAGGCGACGTGAATGTTCTCTTTCTGGCAGAGGGTGAGCAGGGCGGCCAGCTCCTGTTTTGCCTGCTGCTGGTTCATGCCGTGCAGATCGAGGTAGATCTCCGGCGGATAAATGCCCCGCTTGAGCTTTTTTAGCTCAAATTTTGACACATCTTCCCGCACATAACGGGTCGGCCCATCATCGTCGAGATGGGGCTGATACTCATCGCTGAAATAGTGGTCAACCCCAAGCTTTTCGCGGGTTTCGCGCAATTCGCGTTTCTGCTTGACCGGGCGTAACTCGGCCCTTATGGTATCTTGCTTGATTTTCCGGGTACCTTTTATCGCATCGCGGAACAGCAGGGTTTCCTCGTCTGTCGGTGAGGGCGTTTTTTTCATCAGATGCTCATGTATTAGGTATGCGTCTTGCCCGTCAGGTAAACGGGGCTCGGGCCGGATATTACTCGACTTGGAGGTGGATTTGGACAAGATATTTATCGATGAGGTGGTTGCCGAGATGCACACCATCCAGGACATGTTGCGTTGGGCCATGAGTCGTTTCAACGACGCCGGGATTTTTTACGGTCATGGAACCGACAACGCCTGGGATGAAGCTGTGCAGCTGGTACTGCCCGCGTTACATCTGCCACCGGATGTAGACCCGGCCATGCGCCACTCCCGTCTCACCAGCAGCGAGCGTCACCGTATCGCCGAACTGATTATCCGCCGCGTACAGGAGCGGGTACCCGCCGCCTACCTGACCAACAAGGCCTGGTATGCCGGTTGGGAGTTCTACGTGGACGAGCGGGTGCTCATTCCCCGTTCCCCCATTGCCGAGATGGTGGCCAACCGTTTCGCGCCCTTCCTCAAACATGAACCGACCCGGATCATGGACTTGTGCACCGGCTCCGGCTGTATCGCCATCATCATGGCCCACGAGTTCCCGGAAGCGGAAGTGGATGCCATCGACATCAGCATCGATGCACTGAACGTGGCCGAGCGCAACATCAACGATCACGGGCTGGAGCAGCAGGTCATTCCTATCCGCTCCGATCTGTTCCGCGATCTGCCGGCGGGCGACAAATACGATCTCATCGTCTCCAACCCGCCCTATGTGGACTCCGAAGACATGTCGGATCTGCCGGAAGAGTTCCGTCATGAGCCCGAGCTGGCGCTGGCGTCCGGCTCCGATGGTCTCAAGCTGACCAAGCGTCTGCTGGCCCATGCCGCCGATTTCCTCAAGGATAACGGTGTGCTGGTGGTTGAAGTAGGCAACAGCATGATCCATCTGGAAGCCCAGTTCCCCGAGATCCCCTTTACCTGGGTTGAATTCGAAAACGGCGGTCACGGCGTCTTTGTGATGACCCGTGACGAGCTGGTGCAGTATCAGGATCATTTCGCCATCTACAAGAACTAAGCAGGAGCGCGCATGGCAGGGAACAGTTTTGGTCAACTCTTTCGGGTCACTACCTTTGGCGAGAGCCACGGCCTGGCGCTGGGCGCCGTGGTCGATGGTTGCCCGCCTGGGCTGGAGATCAGCGAAGCGGATCTGCAGGGGGATCTGGATCGGCGCAAGCCCGGCACTTCCCGCTACACCACGCCGCGCCGCGAGCCGGACGAGGTGAAGATCCTCTCCGGGGTGTTCGAGGGCAAGACCACCGGCACCTCCATCGGGCTGCTCATCGAGAATACCGATCAGCGCTCCAAGGATTACTCCGATATCAAGGATCTGTTCCGGCCGGGTCATGCTGACTACACCTACCACCAGAAGTATGGTCAGCGGGACTATCGTGGCGGTGGTCGCTCATCTGCCCGCGAGACCGCGATGCGAGTGGCGGCGGGGGCGATTGCCAAGAAGTACCTGAAACAGGTACATGGCATCGAGATCACCGGTTTTCTCTCCCAGCTCGGCCCCATCAAGGCTGAGGCGTTTGACGCGGCGCAGATTGAGCAGAATCCCTTCTTCTTCCCCGATGCGGGCAAGCTGGAAGCGCTCGATCAATATATGCGCGACCTGAAAAAAGAGGGCAACAGTATCGGTGCCAAGGTGCAGGTCATTGCGCGCAATGTGCCGGTGGGCCTGGGTGAGCCGGTGTTTGATCGTCTCGACGCCGACATTGCCCATGCCATGATGGGCATCAATGCGGTGAAAGGGGTGGAGATCGGTGATGGCTTTGCGGTGGTGGAGCAAAAAGGCTCCGAGCATCGCGACGAGATGACCCCGGCGGGCTTTGCCAGCAACCATGCGGGTGGCATTCTGGGCGGCATCTCGTCGGGTCAGGATATTGTGGTGAGCATGGCGCTCAAACCGACTTCCAGCATCACTGTGCCAGGCAAGACCATCAATACCGAAGGTGAGGCAATCGAGATGATCACCAAGGGGCGTCACGATCCCTGTGTCGGCATTCGCGCCGTGCCCATCGCCGAAGCCATGCTGGCGCTGGTGTTGATGGATCACCTGCTGCGCCATCGTGCCCAGAATCAGGGGGTGTTGACCCATACCCCACAGCTGCGTTGATCGCTCTTGCTGCACATCGACTGATCGCACCCTGTTCGGGGAACAAGTTCGACAATACCAAAAAGGCGACCTTCGGGTCGCCTTTGCTATTTCAGGTAGCGGCTTATCCCGTCAATGCTTGCGGAGAGTGCGGGTCAGCAGATCCGCGGCGCCCGGATCTGCATTGAGACGACACCTGGGGGGCGAGAACTTGTTGTGGGGTTTGGGCAAGGCATGAATGGCCTCGTTGACTTTGAGGATCTGTTCTTCGCTCACGCTGTTTTTGGCAAACATCAGGCTGACCGGCTGGTGGTGTAGCAACAGTTGGCAGCTGATAAACTCTTCGGCCCCCAGCTGGGCCAGCCGGTAGCGGGCATATTGCCACTCCATGATGATGCCATCGAGGCGGCGGGCCAGCAGCAGATCGATCATCCGCTCATCGGCGTTGTATTCGGTCGCCATTTTAAGCGCTGGGCAGCTATCCATCTGATGCATGGGGCGGGTGCCGCGCAACTTGCCTATCTTGAGTCCTTTCTCGTTGCACAGCGCGGGCAGATTATCGAGCTGCGCCCAGCGATCCTGATGGCCGGGAATCGGGTCATTGCTCAGCAGCACATAGGCACTCTGGCGGTAGGGGGTCGAGAAGCGGGCATAGCTCTGGCGCTCCGGCAGGGGGAGGGCGGCCATCGCCACATCCAGCTGGTCGTGCTCTACCAGATGCAGTGCCCGCGCCCAGGGAAGTTCGCGAAACTTGGGGGCAAAGCCCGCCTGGGTGAGGATCTGGCGGGTCAGACTGACATCCAGCCCATCCAGCTCACCCCGGTTGTTGATTTGGCTGAAGGGGGGCCAGTGACTCCAGGCCACGGTCAGGGTCTGACTGGCCTGCAGCGCAGGGCTTAGCAGCAGAAGCAGCAGGCCAATCCTTGCCTGCCAGCTGCCGCGGGGACGATATGGCGTGGTCATAGCTAAACCTCGTTATTGTGTTCTTCTATCCCGTGCTTTTGCCCCGCGAGTCATGCCTGCGAGGGCGGATATTGTGTTGCCAGTTAATAGTGTGGTGCGTGCTACATCAATCAACGGGATTATTCGGGGGGCAGAAGGGGGATTTTCTGTTCGTGCTGGGAGGAGCATCACATTTTTCTCGTTTATCCTGGGCAACTCCGTTAGACTGCGCCTCTATTCTTTCCCCTTTGCTCTGCTCCCCGGGGAAATCGTTGTTTTCTCAATAGGCCCAGATCTTGTGAGATGGCATCGGCTCAGCAGAGGAGCCCCACCACAAATCCCCGGCGCCCCTATCTCTAGCAGGTAATTATGAGTTTTACTTCCCTCGGTCTGGCCGAACCCTTGTTGCGTGCCGTTGCCGAACAAGGCTACGACACCCCGTCTCCCATTCAGCAGCAAGCGATCCCCGCCGTTCTGGCTGGCCGCGATCTGATGGCGGCGGCCCAAACAGGGACCGGCAAGACCGCAGGCTTTACCCTGCCGATGCTGCAACGTCTGATGGAGAGCAAGCGCAAGGTTTCTCCGAACCGCATTCGTGCGCTGGTGCTGACCCCGACTCGCGAGCTGGCCGCCCAGGTGGGCGAGAGCGTACGTAACTACGGCAAACACCTGCCGATGCGCAGCCACGTGGTCTTCGGCGGCGTCAGCATCAATCCGCAGATGATGGCGACTCGCCGTGGTCTGGACGTGCTGGTGGCCTGTCCCGGCCGCCTGATGGATCTTTACAACCAGAACGCCGTCAAGTTCGACGAGGTGGAGATCCTGGTACTGGACGAAGCGGATCGCATGCTCGACATGGGCTTTATCCGCGACATCCGCCGCATCCTGGCCCTGATGCCGAAGAAGCGCCAGAACCTGCTCTTCTCCGCCACCTTCGCCGACGAGATCCGCGAACTGGCCACTGGCCTGCTGGATAACCCGGCTGTCATTGAAGTCGCCCCGCGCAACAGCACCGCCGAGCGTATCGAGCAGCTGGTGCACCCGTGCGACAAGGCCAACAAGATCGCGCTGCTGAGTCATCTGGTCACCAGCAACAACTGGCAGCAGGTACTGGTGTTCACCCGTACCAAGCATATGGCCAATCGCGTTGCCGAGACTCTCGACAAGAACGGCGTCAGCGCCGCCGCCATCCACGGCAACAAGAGCCAGGGTGCCCGTACCCGCGCGCTGGCCGGTTTCAAGGATGGTAGCGTCAAGGTGCTGGTGGCGACCGACATCGCCGCCCGTGGTCTGGACATCGACAAGTTGCCGCAAGTGGTCAACTTCGAGTTGCCCAACGTGGCGGAAGATTACGTTCACCGCATCGGTCGTACCGGCCGTGCTGGCGCTGCCGGTCACGCCATCTCGCTGGTCGCGGCCGATGAAGGCAAGCTGATCAAAGCCATCGAGCGTCTGACCAAGCAGAACATTCCGTGCGAGCAGGTGGCCGGTTTTGAAGCTTCCCGCGAGACCTTGGACAACATCGCCCGTGGTATCGGCGCGCCGCTGCGCAAAGAGCCCCGCGATCCGAGCGAGCAGCGCCGTGCGCCGCGTCCGCAAGGTCAAGGCCAGCGTCAGGGGGCCGGTCGTTCCGCCTCCAATGGCAATGCGGGTGGTGCACGTACCGGTAACGGTGGCAAGCCCAAACCGCAAGGTGGTCAGCGTCCGGCTGATGGTGCTGGCAAACCGGCTCAGGCCCGTCGTCCACGTCGCTCTACCCACAACCAGTAAGCGTCTCGGGAGCTTGACTCCCCAGTTATGCGGTGTCTAGTCCTGAAATAGGTTTACACATTTTCAACTAGCATTTCTCTACTCAGAACCCCCTATGTACCGCATCGGGGGTTCTGTATTTCAACGCATGATGCGGCCGCTCCGCGTTGCGCGTTGTAAATATCCACCGCTTCACGCACCATTTCCCGCGCTTGCGTCAAATCCTGCGGGCTTTGCAGCAATAACTCTCCTTTCAAAATCCCGTTCACCCGCTCCGCCAACGTATTCTGGTAACAGTCATACCCATCTGTCATCGAGCATTTCACCCCGTACCGTTCATGTAATGACTGATACAGTCCCGAGCAATACTGCACGCCGCGGTCCGAGTGATGGATTAACTCCCCGCCGCCACGTCGTTGCTTCAGCGCTTTCTTGAACACCATCGCTGTCACCACCGATGTAAAAATGACCCACTAACGCCGGAGTAAAGTTGACCCACCTGGGCCAAGATCGTGGCTTTTGAGCCACACCCATGTTGACCCAGGAGTTATCAGTGGAAATCAGAGTGTTGGCCCCTCAGGGCATGAGCATCCGGGCTATCGCCCAGCAATTGCGGGTGTCCGGTAACACGGTTCGCAAGTATCTAGAGAAGCCGGGGCGATTCACATGGCGCTCGTCGGCGACCCGATTGCGCTTGTAGTAAGCCTGCCGGCTTATCCCCAGAAACAGGCAAGCCCTGACAATGGTCAGCCTCTCGACT
>NZ_JBFODU010000026.1:0-57430 GCF_040908505.1 Aeromonas sp. R1-2
ACGCGGGGTGGAGCAGCTCGGTAGCTCGTCGGGCTCATAACCCGAAGGTCGTCGGTTCAAATCCGGCCCCCGCAACCAACTCTTTCGTCAGCTTGTGATTGTGTAAACAGTCGAAAGCAGACAAACGCCACCAAGCTACTGCTCGGCTTGAGGGTGACAATTCGGACGCGGGGTGGAGCAGCTCGGTAGCTCGTCGGGCTCATAACCCGAAGGTCGTCGGTTCAAATCCGGCCCCCGCAACCAACTTTCTGTACGTTCCCGTCCTGCATTGCCAATCATTGAACAATCCTTCTTGATGCTCGTCACCATCTGGTGATTGCTGCTATTTCTGACGCTTTTTCAAGACCAAAACTGGTCGTATCAACCATTTGTTGGGTATCATCAGGTATCTCTTCATGGATGAGGCACGCGCCTGTGATCACTCCCTTCACCTATCTTCCTCCTGCTATTGAAAGCTGGGATGCCACGCTGGCCGAAGCCCTTGCCCAAGGGCTGCCGTTGCAACTGCTGCTGATCGCCGAAGAGCAGAAGGAGTCCTTGCTTTCGCTCCCCGCCCTTGCGGGTCTCCAGACCCAGCTTGCGCTGGGGAAAAAAGCGCCCTTTACCCTGATGCACGGCAATACCCTGTTGCAGGTGATGTTTGTGGCCGGCAGTGTGACGCGGGATCACCGCCTCTATAAACAGATCAGAGGCTGGATTGCTCCTCTTTCTGGGCTCAATGTGGAGCGGCTCGGGCTGCATCTGGAAGGTTTTTCCCCCTCAGAGCGAGTGATGCTGGCCGAAGTGATGTTGTCGGCCCTGCTTGCCGCCAATATTTCGTTGCCCACCAGCAAGCGCCGCAGCGAAATCAGCTGGAGCTATCAGCAGATCAAGGTTTCACCCGCGGTGGTGCTGGACTTGGCGCGCCTCTACAGCGAAGCGGGGGGCAACGGGCTGGCTCGCCATCTGGCGGTGTTGCCTGCCTCCGAGCTGACGGCCGCCAGCTATCGCGAGTTTGTCAGCAAGCTGGCGCAAGATGAGGGGTGGAAGTGCCATCACTATGATCAGGCGCAGCTGGCCGAGCTGGGGGCGGGGGCGTTTCTGGCCGTTGCTCGTGGCTCGGAAGACAATCAGGGGGCCATGGTCAAGCTCAGCTACTATCCACCCAAGCCGGTGCGCCGCATTGCGTTGGTGGGCAAGGGGATCTGCCACGACTCTGGCGGTTACAACCTCAAGGTCTCCGGCAGCATGTATGGCATGCATCTGGACATGGGGGGCAGCGCGGTGGCGCTGGGGGCCCTCTACGCCATCAGCCGAGCTCAGCTACCCTACGAGGTACACTGCTGGCTGGCCATTGCCGAGAACCATATCGGCCCTCACGCCTATCGTCCTAGCGAGGTGGTGACTGCCATCAATGGCACCTCCATCGAGGTGGTCGATACCGATGCCGAAGGGCGAATGGTATTGGCCGACACCCTGGCAATGGCGGTGCAGGATACTCCGGATCTGCTGCTCGATTACGCGACCCTGACCGGGGCCTGCAAACGGGCGCTGGGTAGCCGTTACAGCGGCGTCTTTACCAATCGCAGCGAATGGATGGCATCACTGGTCAATCTGGGTCAGCGCAGCGGCGAGCGGATCTGGCCCTTCCCGCTTGATGACGATTACGACGACAATATCGAGAGCGAGTGGGCCGATCTGTTGCAGTGTGCGCCGGGCAGTTCGCCGGATCACATCGATGCGGCCCGTTTCCTCGCCCACTTCGTGCCCGAGCAGACCCCCTGGCTGCACTTCGACCTGAGCGGTTTTCGCAACAAGGGGGGCAATGGGGTGGTCTCCAGCGAAGTGACCGGCTTTGGCGTGCGTCTCACGCTGGATCTGCTGGCCAGCCCGCTTGGCAGAGTTGGTCGCCAAGCCTCTGAACAATCTGAATGATAACAAGGATTTCTGTGAAACAACCAAGCTATGACTGGGTGCTGTTCGATTTGGATGAAACCCTGCTCGATTTTCCGGTTGCCTCTGCGCTGACGCACACTCTGCAGATCTATGGCGTACAGGCTGATGACGCCAGCATGGCGCAGTACCACGCCCTCAACCACGGGCTCTGGCAGCAGTACAACGACGGCGAGATCGATGCAACGGCGTTGCAGCAGACCCGCTTCTCCCTCTTTGCCCAGCAGGTTTCCGCCGATCCCATGGCGATGAACAACACCTTTCTGGAGCAAATCATTGCCCTTAGCATGCCTCTCGAAGGGGTGGTCGAGACCCTGCAGCAGCTGCGCAGCAAGGTGCGGATGGGGATCATCACCAATGGTTTCAGCGTGCCCCAGCGGGGGCGGCTCGGCAAACTGGGCTGGAGCGAGTGGTTCGAGCCGCTGGTGATCTCCGACGAAATTCGGGTGACCAAGCCGGCGCCAGCTATTTTCCAGCACACCCTCTCCCTGATGGGGCAGCCGGATCCTGCGCGGGTGCTGATGGTGGGGGATAATCCGAAAACCGATATTGCCGGGGCGGCGGCGCAGGGGCTGGCAACCTGCTGGTACAACCCGGCGCAGCAAGCGGGTGAGTGCGATGCCACCCACGAAATCCACCACTTCGCCCACCTTGCCGACATTGTGCTGGGACGCTGATAGCCAGGTTTAACCATCACGTTATCGGTGACCAAAACGTCCTGGCAAGTTGCAACCAGGGTTGTTTGAGACAGGATTGGGTTTGCTTGAGACAGTAAGGGGAGCAGATGCTCCCCTTACTTATGGGTGTTTTCCTGTGAATGCAGGGATCTGAACTGGTAGCGATCGAGGATCTGCTGATAGTCGGGACTCTGTTTCAATTGATCGATAGCCTGATTGATCCGCTGCAGTTGCGCCTCAGTGGTGCTCTCTTTGCTCAGCATCAGGTGAACCGGCGTGACTTCGATACGCAGCAGGGTATGCAGCTGATCCTGCATTTCATCCTTATCCTGCCACCCCTGCAGTCCGTGGGGATCCAGAATAAACCCCTGGATCCGACCCCCTTGCAACATCTTCAGCAGCTGATCCAGCCGCAGGCGCATCTGCAAGCGAGGCTGCAGCTCGGGCCTTGCCATCAACTGGCGGAAGGTATTGCCGTAATCAAAGCCCTTGAGCACCCCGATATGGAAGTCGGGGGTGTTGATCAACTGCTCGAGGGTAGTGATCCCGCGCCAGCGTTCGGCATCTTGCCGACGGATGATGATGGCCGTCTCCTCTTCCCGATAGGAGTGGCTGAAGCGGGCATATTGCTGCCGCTCGGCGGTGATATTGGCTGACATGGTCAGCTGAACCGTGCCGAATTTCAGCTCGTGCAGCACGCGAGCCCAGGGCATTTCACTGAATTTGGCCTGATAACCGGCCCGCAGGAAGATGGCGTTGAGCAGCTCCACATCCAGTCCGCGGAGCTGTTGCTGTTCATTGCGATAACTGAAGGGCTGCCAGTCGACCCAGCCCACGACCAATGACTCCTGTGCCGTAGCCTGGCAACACAAACACCATAACAACAAGAGTCTGTACACAACGCATACCCTCGAACAGGCTGATACGGTGAGTATTGGACAGGAACGACGGAGTAACCAGTGCTGAGGGTTGAGCGGATGCACAGATGTGCATCCCTCACAGTTCGTGGGCGTGGAATCCCTTGCGATAACGGGTTTCACAGCGCGGGCAGCGTTGCAGGGTCGGATCCTGTTCCAGCTGTTCGATGGAAAGCGGCTCTTCACAATCGGAGCAGAGGCCATAGAGGCCGAGATCCATCTGGCAGAGTGCCGCATCGATCCGCTTGAGGCGGGCCACGCTCTGCTCTACTTTCGGCAGATCCAGGCGGCTGGTCAGTTCCACCAGTTGATCCTGCTCGCAGTGACCGACCTGTTCGGCCCACTCGTCACGGCGGCAGGCTTTAAGCTGACCGATCAGCGTTTCTCGTACTTGGGCCCAGTCTGACAGCAGGCGATTACGCCAGACAGTCAACTGTGCTTGCGTCATTTCACACACATTATCCCCCACAGGACAGACGACAGATTCGGGGCAGTATAGGGATCCGATAACTCTATCAAGATGATATGCGTCAAGTTAAACGTGGTTAGCCGTGGCTTTTGGCTGCTTGCAGCAGGGCATCGCGGATGGGATCCGTCTCTTTGAGCACCCGGATCTCCTGAAACAGCAGGTCCGCTTCGGGATATTCCCGCTTGAGATAGCTGAACCACTGTTTGATGCGGCTGGGGTAATAGTCGGCTTTTTCGCTGGCCAGATCCTGCTCGGTATAGCTCACCATCAACTGCAGCACCTCGGCCCAGCTCATGTGCGGGCAGCCGGTTTTCATCACGTTGGCCAGATTGGGCAGGGAGATGGCGCCGCGCCCGACCATCAGGGCATCGCAACCCGAGACCCTGGCGCAGGTGAGGGCATCTTTATGATCCCAAATCTCGCCGTTGGCAGTGACGGGGATGGGCAGGGCGCGGCGAATGGCGTCCACATACTCCCAGTGGGCGGGGGCCTTGTACCCTTCGCGCTTGGTGCGCGCATGAACGGCCAGCTCGTTGGCTCCCCCCTGGAAGACCGCCTGAGCGTTCTCCAGATAGAGATCCTTGTCATCGTAACCGAGGCGAATTTTGGCGCTCACCGGCAGATGGGCGGGCACTGCGTCACGTACCGCCTTGACGATGCGGTAGATGGTCTCGGGCTCTTTGAGCAGCACCGCACCGCCCTTGCTCTTGTTGACTGTAGGGGCGGGACAGCCGAAGTTGAGATCGACGCCGGGGGAGCCCAGCTCGATGGCGCGCACGGCGTTCTCGGCCAGCCACTCGGGGTGTTGCCCCAGCAGTTGTACCCGCACCGGGGTGCCTGCGCGGGTTTTGCCATCTTGCAGCAGTTCAGGGCAGAGGCGGTAGAACACCTTGGCGGGCAGCAGCTGATCGACGACCCGGATAAACTCGCTCACGCAGAGATCGTAATCATTGACGGAGGTGAGAACCTCCCGCATCAGGTGATCCAGTACCCCCTGCATGGGGGCCAAAATAACGCGCATAACGGCTTTCCGACGAGAGTGGCAAGAAAAAAGAGCGCAGATTGTAGTGGGGTTGCGGCCGGCTGTCAGCACCCGCTCAAACTCTGTTAGGCTAGAGGGAGATAAATCACGCAAGGAGAAGGAATGAAGCGTTGGTGTCTGATGGCGCTCGGGTGGCTGGCATTTGCCACCGGTATCGTGGGCATTGTGCTGCCCCTGTTGCCGACTACCCCCTTCATGTTGCTGGCTGCCGCCCTGTTTGCCCGCTCGTCGCCTCGTTTTCATCGCTGGTTGCTGACCCATCCCTGGTTCGGCCCGCCCATCGTCGATTGGCAGCAATATCGCGGTATTCGTCGTCAGGCCAGACGACGAGCCATTATCTTCATTTTGCTCACCTTTTCGGTGTCGCTGGCGGTGGTACCACTGCTGTGGGTAAAGGGGCTGCTGGTTGTCATAATGGTGATCCTGCTCACCTGGTTAATGCGCCTGCCAGTGCTGGAGCCAGTTGCAATGGTGAAGTGAAGTCCCTAAGCTATTGCAGCAATAATGCTATGGAGTCGGCCTGTCATTTTTGCGTGACAGGCTTTTTTATTTCCCGCAGAAGGGAATTGAGAAAAAATGGCCACCCCTGGGTCAAAAAAATAAGCGGTCAACACATGAATCCGGAAACCCTGAAATTTATCGAAGCAAGCATCAAGACCATTCCCGACTATCCGAAGCCGGGCATTCTGTTTCGTGACATCACCAGCCTGATCGAGAACGCCGAGGCCTTCAAGGCCACCATCGATCTGCTGGCCAATCATTATCGTGATCAAGGGATCACCAAGATTGTTGGCACCGAGGCTCGCGGCTTCATCTTTGGCGCGCCGGTTGCCTATGCCATGGGACTGGGCTTCGTGCCGGTCCGCAAGCCGGGCAAGTTGCCGCGCGAAGTGATCGAGGAGTCCTATGCCCTCGAGTACGGCACCGACACCCTGCAACTGCACACCGATGCCATCGTGCCCGGTGACAAGGTGCTGGTCGTGGACGATCTGCTGGCGACCGGCGGTACCGTCGATGCGACCGTCAAGCTGATCCGCCGTGCTGGTGGTGAAGTGGCCGATGCGGCTTTCATCATCTCCCTGCCGTCTCTGGGCGGCGATGCCCGCCTGACTGCCGCTGGCATCAAGGTGGTCTCACTGGTCGAGCTGGCCGGCGAATAATGCCTCTTCGGCCCGATCCTCTGCATCGGGCCTGCATTGAACCGGTGCCCTTGCGGGCATCGGTTTGAAAATCAAGCGATCCCTCCCGCTCTCACCGATAGCCGATACAGCCAGCCCGCCATTTGTGTTAGCATCCGGCCTCAATGCCCTGTCTTCCCTGCATGATGGATTTATGAGCTATCAGGTTCTGGCGCGTAAATGGCGCCCCCATACGTTTGAACAAGTGGTAGGCCAGCAACATGTGCTGACCGCCTTGACTAACGCCCTGGATCAGGGACGGCTGCATCACGCCTATCTGCTGAGCGGTACCCGCGGGGTCGGCAAGACCACCATCGCCCGTATTCTGGCCAAGAGCCTCAACTGCGAACAGGGGATCAGCAGCCACCCGTGTGGTGTCTGTGATACCTGCCGCGAGATCGATCAGGGCAACTTTGTCGACTTGCTGGAGATTGACGCGGCGTCCCGCACCAAGGTGGAAGATACCCGCGAGCTGCTCGATAACGTGCAGTACCGACCGGCCCGTGGCCGCTTCAAGGTCTACCTCATCGATGAAGTGCACATGTTGTCGCGCCACAGCTTCAACGCGCTGCTGAAAACCCTGGAAGAGCCGCCTCCCTATGTGAAGTTTCTGCTGGCCACCACGGATCCGCAGAAACTGCCCATTACCATTCTCTCGCGCTGCCTGCAGTTTCATCTGAAGAGTCTGGATCAGACCCAGATCGCCAAGCAGCTCGAATGGGTGCTGGATCAGGAGGGGCAGCCCTTCGAACCACGCGCCCTGCTGGCCCTGGCCAAAGCTGCAGATGGCAGTATGCGCGATGCCCTGAGCCTGACCGATCAGGCGCTGGCCCACGGTAATGGCAGCGTGCGCCTCGACAGCGTGCTGGCGATGTTGGGCACGCTCGATCACCGCCATCTGCACCAGCTGCTGGAAGCCATTTTGCGGCAAGATGCGCCAGCGACCATGGCCAAGATCACCGAGATCGCCACCCTGGGCCCCGATTTTGATCAGCTCCACGCCGAGCTGGAAGGCTTGCTCCATCGCATCGCCATGGCGCAGCTGCTGCCTGCCAGCGTGCAGGAGCAGGGGGCGGATGCCGATGCCCTGCTGCAACTGGCCAAGGCGATGAGCCCGGAAGAGGTGCAGCTCTGCTACCAGATCGTGCTGGGTGGCCGTAAAGATCTGCCCTGGGCCCCCGATGGCCGCACCGCGCTGGAGATGACCTGCCTGCGGATGCTCGCCTTCTCCCCAAGGCGCGATGCCCTGCATCCGGCCAGCCTCACTGCGCTGCCCCCGTCAATTACGAGCAATGCCACTCCGGTAGCCTCCTTGCCGGGAAAGCGCCCGGCCGCTGAATCGGCCGCAGTGGCACCGATCAGCGGCGCCGTGCCTGCACCGCTAGCCAGCCCTGTTGCTACCAGTGCCGTGCCCGCGGTTGATGTCTCCCTGCCTGCGATGACGGATGACATCGGCAACCCCGCTGACAGCGAGGAGGAGGCGCAAGCCGCCGAGCTGTTCAGCCAGCAGGATGAGTTGCTGCGTGAAGCCGCAGGCATGGGGTATCAACCCGAGCCCGCGTTGCCACATGCGCAGCCTGATGTGTCTGGGCACTCAGCCGCACAGCCAGCAGATGCGGATGAGCGAGCGTCTGCCGCAGCCGATACCGACTATTCCCGTGGCGAGCCGCTGACCGCCCCCTTCGAGCCCGCGCTCGAAGCGACAGCAACGCCTGTTGCCGCTGCTGAACCGGTATCAGCGGTATCGAGCATGCAAAGCCTGCTTGGCAAGCGAAACATGTTGCGCAGCCGCCAGCGAGGTCAGGATGCCCCGGCGGCGCCTGCGCCGCGCGCAGTGCCGGTTGCGCCAGCTCGTCCTGTTGCGCCCGCTGCTGCACCGGCCGTCACCCAACAGCCAGCTCCGGTCGGCCAACCGGCCGGGCAGGGGATGGCGACGATGGGGCACTACGATGATCTGCCGCCAGTGGATCTCTATGGCGATGGTTACGAGCCGCAGGGTGATAACGGCGATTACGAAGAGTACCTCAATCAGGGCTTTGCCGTGCAGACTCAGGTGATGAGCCACGCTCCCGTCACGGCACCGGCCCAGCCAACCGATCTGCCACCCTGGGATCTCGACGGACAGCCGAGCTATCGACCCGGTGAGCGCAGCGCTGCGGCGCCTGCGGTGACGCCAGCCCCTGCGACCCAGCCGCCCGTTGCCAGCACGGCGGTGGCTGCAGCCCCTGTAACGCAGGATGAACCCGTTCAGCCGGTGATGGAGACCATCGACTGGGATGAGCTCGAGAGCGACAGCGAGCCGCAAGAGGGAGAGGCGACTCGCCTTATCCCCTCCTCGCTGCTCAATGGTTGCGGCGACCCTTGGGCCGAGTTGATCGCTCACACTCAGGTGGGAGGGCGGCTGCGCCAGTTGGCCATCAACTCGGTGATGACGCGGGAAGGGGACAAGGTACTGCTAACCCTCAAGCCCGAGCAGCGCCATCTGGTGAGCGACAAGGCGCGCGCCGATCTGGCCGAGATCATCGGGCCAGCGCTGGGTCAACCGGTGCAGGTCGAGGTGACGCTTGGTGTGGTGCCTGACCAGGAGACCCCCCTTGAGATCGAACATCGCCTTTATCTCGGGGTGCGGGAGCAGGTGACCCGGGACCTGGAGCAGGATCCCAACGTGCAGTTTTTAGTTCAGCGGTTTGGTGCCGTGCTCCATCACGAGAGCATCGAGCCCCTCAACCGCTAAATTCCGTGGCCGGGAGCTTGCTTCCGGTTGAAAAGCAGTTTGGCTGTCCCCATCTAGGACAGACAAGCCCACAGCCCGGCGCTGGATGCCGGATTTCAAGACGAGAGACGACATATGTTTGGTAAAGGTGGAATGGGGAACCTGATGAAACAGGCCCAACAGATGCAAGAGCGTATGCAGAAGGCGCAGGAGCAGCTGGCTCAGATGGAAGTGACCGGTGAAGCCGGTGCTGGCATGGTCAAGGTCACCATGACCGGCAGCCACAGCGTCCGTCGCATCGAGATCGACCCCTCCCTGATGGAAGATGACAAGGAGCTGCTGGAAGATCTGGTCGCCGCCGCTTGCAACGATGCCGTGCGTCGTGTGGAAGAGCAGAACAAGGCCAAGATGGGCGAACTGACCGGTGGCATGCAACTGCCGCCAGGCTTCAAGATGCCCTTCTAAGACGACTCTCCCCGCGCATTCTTGCTCCCTTGTCGCTGGCCATTCGGGCCACGGCAAAGGGGACGGCCGAGAGACCCAAAGACGCAGCGTTATTGCTCAGGCGATACACTGCGTTTTTTTATGGGCGCCATGTTGGCGCGGGCGGGCTCTAACTATCCCTTCTGCGGAGCGGTTGCTACAGAGCAGGCCGATTGCGCCATGAAACGCAGCCGCTTTGCCAAGGCGGCGCTATTTGTCGATACCCGCTATCGGATATCCCGGTTTGGCGTGGCCGGGCTGGATCGGCATAATGGCGGCTTGCCGTATTGAGGAGATTGTATGAAATATATCGGAGCCCACGTCAGTGCGGCCGGCGGGGTGGAGAATACCATCGCCCGCGCCCAGGCCATCGGGGCCAACGCGTTTGCCCTCTTTACCAAGAATCAACGTCAGTGGCAGGCGGCCCCCTTGTCGGATGCCACCATCCGTGCCTTCAAGGCGGCCTGTGACAAGGCCGGTTTTCTGCCGGAGCAGATCCTGCCCCACGACAGCTATCTCATCAATCTGGGCCATCCGGATCCCGATGGTCTGGCCAAATCCCGCGATGCGTTTCTCGACGAGATGAAGCGTTGCGAGCAACTGGGGCTTTGCTATCTGAACTTCCACCCCGGTAGCCATCTCAAGCAGATCCCTGAGGCGGCCAGCCTCAAGCTGGTGAGCGAGTCCATCAACTGGGCGCTGGAGCGCAGTGAAGGGGTGACGGCGGTGATCGAGAATACCGCCGGGCAGGGGACCAACCTCGGCTGGTCGTTCGAGCACCTCGCCACCATCATCGAGGGAGTGGAGGACAAGAGCCGGGTCGGGATCTGTTTCGATACTTGCCACGCCTTTGCCGCTGGCTACGATCTGCGCACTGCCGAGAGCTGCGCTGCCGTCTTTGCCGAGTTCGACCGCACGGTGGGTTTTCACTATCTCAAGGGGATGCATATCAACGGCGCCAAGTGCACCTTCGGTAGCCGGGTCGATCGCCACCACAGCTTGCGGGAGGGCAATCTGGGGGAGGCAGTATTCCACCACATCATGAATGATGATCGCTTCGATCGCATTCCGCTGATCCTCGAGACCATCGACGAGTCTATTTGGGGTGAGGAGATCAGCTGGTTGCGCAGTCTGGCGAAGTGATACTCAGAAGCGAATCAAAGAGAGGGAGCTGTGGCTCCCTCTCTGCTTTTTCCGTCATTGGCGAGCGGGCCTGTCAGCGGCGCTCCGAGCGGGCGTTACTCTGGGCGACTCACCTCGGCATTGTTCACCTGAGCTCGGCAGAAGTGGATGAAGTGGCGCAGGGAGGTGGAGTGGTACTTCTGCTTGTGCCAGATAAGGGAGAGCTGGCGCGGGAAGCGGCGGGAGAGGGGCAGGGCGATCAGCCGCCCATCTGCCAGGCGATCCGAGGCTGCCAGCCGGGAGATAAAGGAGATGCCAAGCCCCTTCTCCACCGCCAGCATCACCGCCTCCAGGGTGTTGAGTTCAAGCCCTGGTTGCCAGCGGGGCAGCTCGGGCTGGATCTGCTGGATAAACTGCTCGCGGCTGCCCGATTGCGCTTCACGCAATACCCAGGTCTCGCCCCCCAGTCGGGAGAGGGAGAGCTCCTTCTTGTTGGCAAGCGGGTGACCGGGTGGGGCCACCACCAGCATCTCGTCCTGCAGCCAGGGTTCGGCGAGCAGGTCGGGGTGGTGGTTCTCCCCCTCGATCAGTGCCATATCCAGCTCGAAGTTGGCCAGCGCATGGCAGAGCAGGTGAGTGTTGTTGATGGTCACCTTGGGGGGGAGTCCCAGCTCCTGTTTGCTGCTGGCGAGCAGGGTGGGGAGCAGGTAGTTGCCGATGGTCTGGCTGGCACCAAGGCGAAGCTGGCCGCTCGGCTCGGCATCGGGGCTGAACAGGTTCTCGATATCCTGCATCCGGGTCAGCAGCTCTTCGGCGGCCGGTTGCAGCAGGCGCCCCTCGTTGTTGAGCTGCAATCTGGGGTGAATGCGGTCAAACAGCGGGGTAGAGAGCTGGCGCTCCAGCTCCTGCAGCGACTGGGAGACGGCCCCCTTGCTCAGGCAGAGCTCGTTGGCGGCAAGGCCAAGGTTTCCATAACGGGCAATGGTGGCGAACACTTTCAGCTGCTGCAGGGTCAGTTTCATCGTGTTTGGTTTTCCTGAATGATTGATTTAATTCATTTAGATATCGTAAACGATAAGCGGGCATTATCCTATCGCCATAGTCATCAATAGAAAGGTGTCATCATGATCGCAAGAACCCGTAAATCACTGGCTGCCGCCCCAACCCCCATGGCGGGTCTGGCGCTGGGCATCGCCAGCCTTGGTTGGTGTTGGGAAAATGCCGGTCACTTCGATGGCCGGATGCAACTGCTGGGTGCTGCCATTGCGGCCGTGCTGCTGGTGATCCTGACCTTCAAGTTTCTGCTTCACCCCCGCCTGCTGTTGCAGGATCTCGCTCACCCCGTAGTCGGCAGTGTGGTACCGACCTATGCCATGGGTACCATGGTGGTCTCCAAAGCGCTGGGTATGATTGCGCCGCAAGCGGGCGAGGCCCTCTGGCTGTTTGCCGTGGCGGTTCACCTGCTGTTCCTGGCCACTTTTATCTGGCATCGCGCCAAAGAGTTTGAAATCCACCACATGGTGCCGAGCTGGTTCGTGCCGCCGGTGGGGATCATCGTGGCTGACGTCGCCTTCCCGGGTGGTCAGTTTGCCCCGCTGGCTAACGGCTTGCTCTGGTTCGGGATCATCTGCTACGGCCTGATGCTGCCGCTGATGCTCTATCGCCTGATCTTCAGCCATGAAGTGCCGGATGCCGCCAAACCGACCATCGCCATTCTGGCGGCTCCTGCCAGCCTCTCTCTGGCCGGTTACCTGACCGTCAGCCAGGAGCCGTCACTGCTGCTGGTGGCCGTGCTGTTGGGGATCGCCATCCTGATGACAGGCATCATCTATCTGGCCTTCATCAAACTGCTGCGTCTGCCCTTCTCGCCGGGTTATGCCGCCTTCACCTTCCCGCTGGTGATCGGTGCAACCGCCCTGTTCAAAGTGGCTCATCTGGTTGAAGGGTTTGCGCAAGGGAGTCACTACGTCGAGCAGATCAGACTGCTGGCCCACTTCGAACTGGGGGTGGCTACCGTCATCGTCGGGTATGTGGCACTGCGTTACCTGATGTTTTTTCTGCCGCAGCGTAATACCGAAATGAATAACGGCATGGCCCGCCAGGGTGCTCACCGATAAATCTTGATGATGTGACATCGGGAAATGGATAAGCAGTGCGCTCCGAGAGCGACGGGATAAACGACCAGTCATACGATGGATGGACAAAGAGCCTCCACCCTGGTTGTGTAACGAGCAAAATGCCCCGCAGTGCGGGGCATTTTTTTATGGTTTTTTGATGTGGCGCCCGTGGCGGGCTATTTGCCATGGATTTAACTGGTATTACCTGTCAGGACGACTACAATGCAGCACCACTTTTTCGCTCGACCCCAATACATGTCGTCCCAAGATCCCGTATTTGACTCCTCCTTTGAAGCCCGTTTTCTGCATCCCCGCTACTGGTTCAGCTGGCTGGCGCTCGGCGTGCTGATGTTGCTCGCCTTTGTGCCGGTGCGATTGCGCGACCGTTTGGCCGAAGCCTTGGCTCCGCTGGTGTTTCGTATCTCGAAAAAACAGATTTATATCGCCAGAACCAATCTGGAGATCTGCTTCCCGGACAAGAGCCCGGAAGAGCGGGATGCTATTGCACTGACCTCGATCCGGGTCGGCCTCAAGAGTCTGTTGGGATTTGGCGAGTTCACCATGCGCAGTCAGCGTTATCTGATGAGCCGGATGCAGGTGATCGGTTGGGAGCATATCGAGGCGGAGCGGGCGGCCGGCCGGCCGGTGATCCTGGTGGTGCCCCATACCTGGCCGGTGGATGCCGCCGGTTACTGCTTCACCCAGCGCGGGGTGCCCATGTGCACCATGATGAAACGGGCGCGCAATCCGGTGTTTGATTGGCACCTCAACCGTGCACGAGCCAAGAACGGTTGCCGCGTCTATGAGCGCAGCGCCGGGATCAAGGCAGTGATCAGGACCATCAAGAGCGGTCGCAGCTTCTTCTATCTGCCGGATCAGGATCATGGCCGCGAGAAGAGCATCTTCGCCCCCTTCTTTGGCTATCCCAAAGCGACCCTGCCTGCCTTGCCCCGTCTGGTGCAGGTCAGTGGCGCCAAGGCGGTGCCGCTGCTCGCCTGCTATGACGAAGCGAACCACTGCTACCGGCTGGAGATTGAGGCACCGTTCGACAACTATCCCACCGAGGATGTGATGGCCGATACCTGTCGCATGAACGACATGGTGCAACAGCAGCTGATGCGCCATCCGGGCCAGTACATGTGGTTCCTCAAGATCTTCGATACCCGTCAGGATCAGGAGGGGCTGGATGGCCTTTACGAGGCGGGGATCCAGCGGATCCGCAAGGGATTGTCGCCCCACGGTTGACCCAGAATTTGGATTGATTGAAATGGCCCCAGGTGGGCCATTTTTTATGATAACTAGTCTGATCAGTGCCTTGCAGGCTGATGGCCAGCCTCCCCAGGGTAGAAAAAAATGTCAGGATAACTACAATAACCGTTTGTTTTTGATGACTTGATGGTCGCCATGTCTGCGTTAGATCCGGTATTTGATACCTCATTTCATAGCCGCCTGCTGCATCCCAAATGGTGGGGCAGCTGGTGTGCGCTGGGCCTGCTTTCCCTGCTGGCATTTACCCCCGCGAGACTGAGGGATCGCTTTGCCGATCTGGTCTCACCGACCCTGCTGCGTTTTTCGAAAAAGCAGGCCTATATCGCCGATACCAACCTCAAGATCTGCTTTCCCGAGCTGGATGCCGCCGCACGTCAAGCGCTGCTGCTCAAATCGATCCGGGTCGGGCTCAAGACCTTTATGGGCTTTGGCGAGCTCAGCTGGCGCAGCAAGGCGCGGCTGACCCGCCGCATCAAGGTCACCGGCTGGGAGCATGTGCAAGCGGAGCAGGCTGCGGGCCGCCCGGTGATCCTGGTGGTGCCTCATACCTGGGCGGTCGACATGATTGGCCGCTACTTCTCCATGATGGGCATCGAGATGTGCACCATGATGAAGAGTCCGAAAGATCAGGTGTTCGACTGGTACATCAACCGCGAGCGGGCCAAAGCAGGCAAGGTCTATGAGCGCAGCGCCGGGATCAAACCGGCGATCAAGTCGATCCGCGCCGGTGCCAGTTTCTTCTATCTACCGGATCAGGATCATGGCCGCGAGGCGAGCGTGTTTGTTCCCTTCTTTGGCCGCCCTAAGGCAACCCTGCCAGCCTTGCCCAAGCTGGTGAAGCTGACCGGTGCCAGGGCCGTGCCCATCTTCGCCAGCTATGACGAGGATGAGGGGCGCTATCTGCTGGAGATCGAGCCGCCGTTTGACCCTTATCCCACCGCCGATCTGCTGGCAGACGTCAAAGCCATGAACCGGGTGGTGGAGATGCAGGTGGCGCGCCATCCCGAGCAGTACATGTGGTTTCTCAAGATATTCGAAACCCTGGAGCATCAGGAGGGGGATGACGGCCTCTATGAAGCAGGGATCCAGCGCATTCGTCAGGGTTTGCCGCCCGAACCTTGAAAATTGGCCCGCTTGCGGGCCATTTTTGTTGGCACAAGCGCCTTTCGTATTTGGTCTGCTGCTGGTGGTTTTTAAGGCGAACGGGTGGACAAAAACAGCGCAAACAGGGGATAACAGGGTGTCTTATGAAAGGGAGAGGCAGGTGAGCGTGCGCGGAGCTATCTTCGAGAGCGGAAATAGGGTAAAAGGGCGGCCATGAAAATTCCAAATCGAATCCAACCTCTGGTTGATGACGGCCTGGTCGATGAGGTCGTCAGCCGGTTGATGAGCGGCAAAGAGGCCGACGTCTATGTGGTGCGCTGCGGCGACG
The DNA here is from genome assembly GCF_040908505.1 of Aeromonas sp. R1-2. Lineage (NCBI taxonomy): Bacteria > Pseudomonadati > Pseudomonadota > Gammaproteobacteria > Aeromonadales > Aeromonadaceae > Aeromonas > Aeromonas sp. R1-2. Next base: position 15,352 of record NZ_JBFODU010000026.1, read on the forward strand.
AGATCCGTTGCGCCAAAGTCTATAAAGAGGCGTCCAAGCGCAGCTTCAAGCAGGCCGTGGTCTATCAGGAGGGGCGCAAGGTGCGTAACAGCCGCAGCGCTCGCGCCATGGAGAAGGGCTCCAAGTACGGCCGCAAGCAGCATGAAGAGGTGTGGCAGAACACCGAGGTCGACGCCCTGTTCAAGCTGGCGGCGGCCGGTGTGCGGGTGCCGCAGCCCTATGTCTGCCTCGATGGCGTCCTCTTGATGGAACTTATCACCGATGAGGATGGCAATGTCGCGCCGCGCCTCAACGATGTGGCGCTTACCCCCGAGCAGGCGGTCATCGACCATGCCAAGGTGCTCCGTTACGTGGTGCGCATGCTCTGCGCCGGCCTTATCCACGGGGATCTCTCCGAGTTCAATGTGCTGGTGGATGAACAGGGCCCGGTCATCATCGACCTGCCCCAGGTGGTGGATGCCGCCGCCAACAACCAGGCCAAGGCGATGCTGGAGCGGGACGTCAACAATATGCGCAACTACTACGGCATGTATGCCCCCGAGCTGCTCAAGACCCGTTATGCCCAAGAGATGTGGGCGCTGTTTGAAGATGGCAAACTCACCCCCGAGAGCGAGCTGACCGGTCACTTTGAAGAGAGCCGCGCCGCCATCGATCTCGATTCGGTGCTGCAGGAGATCGAGAGCGCCGAAGAGGAGGCCTATGCCCGTCAGGCCCGGATGAAGGCGGAACAGGAAGACAGTTACTAAAGATTTTTAGTGGTCCACTCAATCTGGATACTTGGTTCGGTTGAACCTCGGATTTTGCTGGTGGCATCCCGCCATTGTGTTGATGTGGATGCGGCCAGTTGTTGTAATCCATCAGGTAATAACTGATTTCCCGCTTCTCCTCCCGTAGGTTCATGCCCCATCAATGGGATTCCACCAAGTCCCCTTGACGTCTGAACCCCATAAAATAGTGTCCGGGATGATTAGACCACTACAGGTGTTGAGCAGATTACCAAGTCCTCAGCTGGTTCCATTCAAACTACATCGATTTGGGCAACAATGACTTGACGATGGCACTACCGGCGGTCTCTTCTACCAGCTGGGGGTCGATGGTGGTGGGTTCGGTGCCGATATTGGTCACGTAGATTTGTTGGGCATCCGGCAGCAGCTTGGTACCGGCAGGCACCTGGGCGGCCCAGGCGGGAAGGGCAAACAGTCCGGCTACCATGCCGGCAATGAGAGTCTTGTTCATTGATAATCCTTGAGTTTTATTTGCTTCCAAAGCGAAATCAGTGTGCTGGATTGGCGATCGGATCTCAAGAGGCAATGGCCGAGGGAACGGCAGGCCCATCAGACTCCATTTTTAATGGCTCAAGGCCAGTCAGCTCATGGCTTGTCGCAGGTTATTGCCACGAATTAAGGGGCTGAAAGTTATCGATTGAAACCGAATAAAAAGCGCCTTTTACCATAACGTGAAGCAAAATAGCCTATTTAATAGGCCGCTTAATTCGCTGCAAAAACAAAAAACAGACGTTACATTAGGTTACAAATCAAGGCCGCCGGTGATCGGCATTTTTTTTGCCGATGCCTGCAAACGTTTTCAATGCCAACGGATGCGATCTAAAGGAACAAAAATGCGAAACATGATCACCATGGGTGAGTTCATCGTCAAAAAGCAGGCGGATTATCCTACCGCGACCGGCGAGCTGACCTCGTTGCTCAGCTCGATCCGCCTTGCTGCCAAGGTGGTGAACCGAGAGATCAACAAGGCGGGACTGGCGGATATCATCGGTTCCATGGGCGCTGAAAACGTACAGGGCGAGGTACAGCAGAAGCTGGATGTCTACGCCAACGAACGCTTCAAGGCGGCGCTCGAAGCGCGCGGCGAGGTGTGCGGCATGGCCTCGGAAGAGGAAGAGGACTTCGTCGCCTTTGACTCACCGCTCTCCAAAAACTCCAAGTATGTGGTGCTGATCGACCCGCTCGATGGCTCCTCCAATATCGACGTCAACGTCTCGGTCGGGACCATCTTCTCCATCTACCGCCGTTTGAGCCCGCAGGGTTCGCCGGTGACCCTGGAGGACTTTCTGCAGCCGGGCAACCGTCAGGTCGCCGCCGGTTATGTGGTCTACGGCTCCTCTACCATGCTGGTCTACACCACCGGTTTTGGCGTAAACGGCTTTACCTATGACCCCTCCATTGGATGCTTCTGCCTCTCCCACGAGAACATCCGCATTCCGGAAGAGGGCAAGATCTACTCCATCAACGAGGGTAACTACATCAAGTTCCCGGACGGGGTGAAGAAGTACCTCAAATATTGTCAGGAGCGGGACGAGGCGACCCACAGACCTTACACCTCACGTTATATCGGCTCCCTGGTCTCTGATTTCCATCGCAACCTGCTCAAGGGCGGCATCTACATCTATCCGTCCGGCACCAACTCGCCGAACGGCAAGCTGCGCCTGCTCTATGAGTGCAACCCGATGGCGTTTCTGGTGGAGCAGGCTGGTGGCAAGGCCTCCGATGGCTTTGGCCGCATCATGGATATCCAGCCTACCGCGTTGCACCAGCGTACCCCCTACTTCGTTGGCTCGACCAAGATGGTGGAGCGGGCCGAGGCCTTTATGCGCGAGTTCTCCGCCCATGAGGATCCAGCTAACCAGGGCTGATAGTACGCAGCTGACTGATAGCGAATAAAAAACGGGAGCCGATATGGCTCCCGTTTTAGTTGGCGTTATCTCTCTGGCTCGCCGCTAGCGTTGCAGAGATTCACTGGCTGTTGTTGGCCAGATCAGCCAGCAAACCATCCACCAGTTTCAGGCGCATGGCGCGATCCTGGGTCGGCACCTGGAAACGCAGCCGGGTCGGCCCGTCCATCTTGTAGACCCGTGGCTGGCTGGAGAGCAGTTTGACCAGATAGGCCGGATTGACCTTGGTCTCCTGGGTGAAGTCGAGATAGCCACCGCGCTCGCTCATCTCCACCCGGCGAATACCAAGGGCGGTTGCACGTTGACGGAAGGCCGCCAGCTCCAGCAGGGTTTTGGTCGCCTCCGGCAAGAGGCCGAAGCGGTCGATCAGCTCCACTTTCAGCTCGCGCAGCTCTTGCTCGTCCGCCGCACTGGCGATCCGCTTGTACATGGAGAGGCGCATGTTGACGTCCGGAATATAGTCATCCGGCAGCAGCGCAGGCAGGCGCAGCTCCACCTCGGTGTGCTGGCTCATCAGCTGCTCCAGTGACGGCTCCTTGCCATTTTTCAGTGCCTCGACCGCCTGCTCCAGCATCTCCATGTAGAGGGTGAAGCCGACCGATTCGATCTGGCCGCTCTGATCGTCGCCGAGCAGTTCGCCTGCGCCACGGATCTCCAGATCGTGGGTCGCCAGCGCAAAGCCGGCACCGAGATCTTCGAGCGAGGCGATCGCTTCCAGCCGTTTGGCCGCATCCTTGGTCATCAGCTTGGGATGGGGGGTGAGCAGGTAGGCATAGGCCTGATGATGAGAGCGGCCAACCCGGCCACGCAGCTGGTGCAACTGGGCCAGACCGAGATGATCAGCCCGATCCATGATGATGGTGTTGGCGCTCGGTACGTCGATACCGGTCTCGATAATGGTGGTGCAGACCAGCAGGTTAAAGCGCTGGTGGTAGAAGTCGGACATGATCCGCTCAAGGTCGCGCTCGCGCATCTGGCCGTGGGCGATGCCGATGCGGGCTTCCGGCACCAGCTCCGCCAGATCGGCGGCGCACTTCTCGATGCTCTCGACATCGTTGTGCAGGTAGTAAACCTGACCACCACGCTTGAGTTCCCGTAGTACCGCTTCGCGTACCACCGCCGGTTCGTGCTGGCGCACGAAGGTCTTGATGGCGAGTCGCTTGGCGGGGGGGGTGGCGATGATGGAGAGATCCCGCATGCCGGACATCGCCATGTTGAGGGTGCGCGGAATAGGGGTGGCGGTGAGAGTGAGGATATCCACATCGGCCCGCAGCGCCTTGATTTTCTCCTTCTGGCGCACCCCGAATCTGTGCTCCTCATCGACGATGAGCAGTCCCAGATCCTTGAAGGTGAGTTCGGAGCCGAGCAGCTTGTGGGTGCCGATGATGATGTCCACCTTGCCTTCAGCCAGCTCCTTCATCACAGCGTTCTGCTCCTTGGCGGAGCGGAAGCGGCTCAGTACCTCGACCCGCACCGGCCAGTTGGCGAAGCGGTCGCGGAAGTTATCGTAGTGCTGCTGGGCGAGCAGGGTGGTGGGCACCAGCACGGCAACCTGCTTGCCGCCGTGGACGGCCACAAACGCTGCCCGCATCGCCACTTCGGTCTTGCCGAAACCCACGTCGCCGCACACCAGTCTATCCATGCTCTTGGCTTGGCACATGTCCCCCAGCACCGCATTGATGGCGTTGAGCTGATCGTCGGTCTCCTCGAACGGGAAGCTGGCGGCAAACTGGCGATAGGCCTCTTTGTCGTGCTTGAAGGCAAAACCGGCGCGAGCGGCGCGATGAGCGTAGACATCCAGCAACTCGGCTGCCACGTCGCGCACCTTCTCCGCCGCCTTGCGCCGCGCCTTGCTCCAGGCCTCGCCGCCGAGCTTGTGGCTGGGCGGGTTATCAGAACCGGTGTAGCGGCTGATAAGGTGCAAACTGGTAACCGGCACGAACAGCTTGTCGCCGCCGGCATATTCGAGGGTCAAAAACTCGGTGGGCAGACCACCGGCGTCGATGGTTTCGAGCCCCAGATAGCGGCCGACCCCGTGATCCAGATGGACCACCGGCTGACCCTGGGTCAGCTCGCCCAGGTTTCTGATCACCGCATCGGAGCTTAAGTTTTTGCTCTTCTCTCGCGCCCGTTTGCTGCGCACCTTGCCGCCCAGCAGTTCGGTCTCGGTGATCAGCGCCAATGGATCCTGACCGGCCTCCTGCCACAGGAAGCCACGCTCAAGGGGTGCAACCAGCAGGCCGTGGCGGTCCGGGCTCGCCCTAAAGGCGTCGAGGGAGGGGAACTCTTTAGGTTGCAGCGAGATACGCGCCAGCAGATCGCCGAGCACCTCCCGTCGCCCTTCGGATTCCACCGCAAACAGGGTGCGCCCGGCAAAGCCTTGCAGGAACTGGTTGAGCGCCAGCAGGGGTTGTTCCTTGCTGTGATCGAGTTGCAGATCCGGCAGCGCCGAGATAGGCAGATCGTGCTGACCTGCATCGCCCGCAGTGGCGGCCTCTTGCAGCCGCACCGCGCCATATTGGCCGAGGGCGGCAAAGAGCTGCTCCACCGGCAGATAGAGCTGGGCCGGGGGGAGCAGGGGGCGAGTGTTGTCCCAGCGTCTGTCTTCATAACGCTGGCCGATGTCGTTCCAGAAGCGCTGGGCGGCGGGGTAGATGTCCCCCACAGTGAGCAGCAGGGTCTCTTCCGGCAGGTAGTCAAACAGGCTGGCGGTCTGGTTGAAGAAGAGCGGCAGATAATACTCGATGCCGGCGGGCCAGCGTCCCTTGCTCACCTCCTGATAGACGGAACCCTCGGCCCGCGACAGCTCGAACTGCTCGCGGAACTGGCCGCGAAACAGTTCGATGGCCGCCTCGTCGGTAGGGTATTCCCGGGCGGGCAGCAGGCTGACCGTCTTGACCGGTTCGCTGGAACGCTGGGTCTCGGGATCGAACGGGCGGATGGAGTCCACTTCATCGTCGAAGAAGTCGATGCGATAGGGGCTGCTGCTGCCCATGGGGAATAGATCGAGTAGGGAGCCGCGAGCGGCAAATTCGCCATGTTCCAGCACCTGATCCACCGCCACGTAACCCGCCTCGGCCAGCCGTCCGCGCAACTGTTGCAGATTGAGGCGCTGGCCGGCCTTCACCACCAGGCTGTATTTGTCGAGATAGACCCGGGGGGCGCAGCGCAACATCAGGGTGGAGATGGGGACAATCAATACACCCTTGCTCATCTGCGGTAGCTTGTAGAGGGTCTCTAGCCGCTGGGAGATGATGTCCTGATGGGGGGAGAAGGTGTCGTAGGGCAGGGTCTCCCAATCGGGGAACAGCAATACCGGCGCAGACTGATCGGCTAGCTGCTTGTCTGCCAGCAAATACTGAAGCTCCTGCTCCAGGCGCAGGGCGCTCGGGGTATCGGCGGTGATAAGCAGTACCGGCCCCTTGGCTTCACTGGTGAGACGGGCTGCAATCAGCGAGAGGCTGCTGCCGACCAGCTGGCCGAGCGTGATCTTTTGGCCCGCTTTGGCGGGCAAGGCGGGGAGTGTCATTGGCATGATTCGATTCTTTTAACGTTGACGTTATCTATCGCGACGTTCGCTATGGTTAGCGCTGACGTTCTTGGGCGCGCAGCTTGAGCTGCTTCGATTGCACGTGGAGGCTGGCACGAACCAGCAGTTCACGGTCATCTTCGCGGATCCGCACATAGTCGAGCTGCACATGGGTGCCATGTTCACCGCCGTCGAGCTGTTTGACCTGGCCATAGCAGTAGATGGCGGCCGCCTCTTCCCGCAGGAAGATCTTGAGGCGCACTATCTGGTGCAGGTGCGGCGCAGCCCCGTGATCATGATAGGGGTGCAGGTAGGTGAGCTGGCCAGCCCCGAAGCGCAGGGTGTGAAAGCGCTGCTCCGGATGGTCCTGCAGGGAGAGCACATAGCCCATGATCATGTCGATCTTGCGGGACTGCTGATTGACGATCTCGATCAGGTCGTGCATCGACTCGTTCTGGTTGCGCAGCAGGCGAGTGGTCACCAGATCGATGGAGGTAATGGCCGAAGAGATCCGAAAGGGCTCCGGCAGCTCAGCGTCCAGCTCCTCCAGCGAGGGGAGGTGGAAGTCGGCCGGCATGGGGATCACATTGACCGGCGTGGCATGAGTGACGCTGAAGAACTGTTCCTGCATGGAGGCTATCCCTTGTTGTCATGGACGGTTTCCCTTTATTATCCGGTATCTTATTTTGTTGGCAACGTACATATCCTTGAAGACCGGACTTTTTCAGCCCCTTTCGCTGGCCATCGGCCTGCGTTATGCAGGCTCGAAGCGCAGCAATCGCTTCGTCTCATTTATCTCCCTGTTCTCTACCTTTGGCATCGCCATCGGGGTTGCCGCCCTGATGGTGGTCATTTCGGTGATGAACGGTTTCGAAGGGCAGCTCAAAGGGCGCATCCTCGGGGTGATCCCCCATGTGGTGGTGACCAATCAGGCTGGCCGCATTGATGCAGACCCGCAAGGCTTGCCGGATCTGGCCAAATTGCCCCATGTGGTCGCCTCGGCCCCCATGCTCGACAGCGAAGGGATGCTGCAAAGCCCCGGCCAGCTGACCGGGGTGAGCGTGCAGGGGATTGACCCTGCGCAGTGGCCCAAGGATGACATCCTCCATAGCCAGATGTTGGGGGGGCGCCTCGATACCCTGCAGGCGGGTCACTACCGCATCGTGCTGGGGCAGGGGGTGGCACGTCGCCTCAATGTCTCCATCGGCGATCAGGTTCGTCTGATCCTGACCGAGGGGACCCGCTTCACCCCGTTTGGCCGGGTACCGGCCCAGCGCATCTTTACCGTCTCCGGCATCTTCGGGGTCGGCGCCGATGTGGATAACCAGATTGCGTTGATCGCCCTGGGGGATGCCCAGCGGCTGCTGCGCTTGCCGACAGAAACCGTCGGTGGCATTCGCCTCTGGCTAGATGATCCTTTTGCCGCTGACGAGGTGATCAAGACAACGTTGCCGGACGGATTGGTCTGGCAGGATTGGCGCCGCGAGCGGGGCGAGCTGTTCCAGGCGGTCGCCATGGAAAAACGGATGATGGGGCTGATGCTGGTGCTGATCATCGCCGTCGCCACCTTCAACATCCTCTCCGCGCTGGTGATGGTGGTGACGGACAAGGAGGGCGAAGTGGCCATCCTGCGCACCATGGGCATGAGTGAATCGGGGATCGTCAAAATATTCATGGTGCTTGGCGCCTCCAGCGGGGTGATTGGCGCCCTGTTTGGCGGACTGGCGGGCCTTGCGCTTTCCCTGGGTCTCAACCCCCTGCTCAATGCGGTGGGGCTCAACCTCTATATGGCGGCGGGCGGCAGTGGCCTGCCGGTGATTGTCGAGCCGGCTCAGGTCATCACCATTTTGCTGGGCGCCGTGCTGCTGAGCTTCAGTGCCACCCTCTATCCGGCGGCCCGCGCTGCGCGGGTGAAACCGGCCGAGGCGCTGCGTTATGAGTAATGCCGTGAATAATGCATCTTTTGTTGTGACTGGTGCCCCCGTAGTTGCGGGTGCCAGCGTTGTTACCGAGGCAAGTGGAGCCCCTGTTATGAATGAAGCCGTATCCCGTGAACCTCTGCTGCGCTGCCAGGCGCTTAATCATGTCTATAAAGAGGGGGAGCTGGAGACTCAGGTGCTCAAGGGGATCGATCTCTGTGTCGCGCCCGGTGAAATGCTGGCGGTGGTGGGGAGCTCGGGCTCCGGCAAGACCACTCTGCTGCATCTGATGGGGGCCCTCGACAACCCCTCCAGTGGCGCCGTGCTGTTCAAGGGGGAGGATATCCACCATTGGGATAGCCGCACCCAGGCCCGTTTTCGCAACCGCGAGCTGGGCTTTGTCTACCAGTTCCACCACCTGCTCTCCGAGTTCAGTGCCCTGGAAAATGCGGCCATGCCGCTGCTGATCGCCGGTGAGTCGGTGGCGGTTGCCACCGAAAAGGCAACCAAGATGCTGGGGCGGGTGGGGCTCTCCCATCGCTTGAATCACCGTCCCTCCGAGCTTTCTGGTGGCGAACGTCAGCGGGTGGCGATCGCCCGAGCGCTGGTCAACGAACCGAGTCTGGTGCTGGCGGACGAACCCACCGGCAATCTGGATCACGCCAGTGCCACCGCGGTGTACGAATTGCTGTGTGAACTGAACCGTGAACTGGGCACTGCGTTTGTGGTGGTGACCCACGACTTGAGCCTCGCGGCCAAGCTCCATCGCCGGGTGACCCTGGTGAGCGGCGTGATGGCGGAGGTTGCCTGATGTTCAAACCGCTGCCCCTTTTTCTGGGCCTGCGTTATAGCCGCTCCCGCCGTCGCAACGGGTTTATCGCCTTTATCTCTGCCTCTTCCCTGATCGGTATCGCCCTCGGGGTGATGGCGCTGATCCTGGGCCTCTCCGCCATGAACGGTTTCGAGCGGGAGCTTAAAGATCGGGTGCTCTCGGTCGTGCCGCAAGGTGAGCTGGACGCCGTCGAGCGGCCGCTGCCGGATTGGCCACGTCTGCGCGACTACCTGCTGGCCCAGCCGGGCGTTGAGGCGGCAGCGCCGGTCATTCGCCTCAATGGCCTGCTGGAGCATGGCTCTGCCCTCAAGGGGGTGCAACTGCGCGCCGTTCTGCCCGATCTGGAAGCCAATCTGTCGGATGCCGGCAAATACATGACGGGCCGTGGTCTGCGTGAGCTGCAACCTGGTGAACGTGGGGTGATCCTTGGCAAGACCATCGCCGACAAGCTGGGGGTCAAGGTGGGGGATTCGGTCGCCCTGCTGCTGCCGCAAGGGGGTGATCAGGCGGGGATCAAGAATCCTCGGCGCGAAGCCCTTACCGTGGTGGGCCTGCTGGAGATAGGCGGTCAGCTCGACGGCCTGCTCGGCTTTATGCATCTGGCCGATGCGCAAGCGATCACCGGCATGGGCAGCGATGTGGAGGGCTTCAGCCTGCGGGTGAGCGATGTGCTTAATGCACAAAATATTACGATCGCCGCCGCGCAGCAGTTCCCTCATCACGTCTATATCCGCAGCTGGATGAACAGCCAGGGCTACCTCTATCAGGACATCCAGATGGTGCGTACCGTCATGTATGTGGTGATGCTGATGGTGGTGGCCGTCGCCTGTTTCAACATCGTCTCCACCTTGGTGATGGCGGTGAACGAGAAGCGCAGCGAAATCGCCATCCTGAAAACCATGGGGGCGAGCCCTGGCCAGATCCGGCTCACCTTCGTCATTCAGGGGATGGTCAACGGCGTGGCCGGCGCCCTGCTCGGCGCCCTGCTGGGCGGGCTGCTCTCCAGCAAGCTGACCCAGATCCTGAGCGTTGTCGAAAAGCTCATCGGCCACCGCTTCCTCAATCCGGATATCTACTTCATCGACTTCTTGCCGACCGAGTTGCATATGCAGGATCTGCTTATCGTGACAGGCGCCGCCATCCTGATGAGTCTGGTGGCGACCCTCTATCCCGCCTGGCGGGCGAGCGGTCTGGTACCGTCCCGCGAGCTGGGGCACTGATGCGCCGCATCTAATGCGCAATAAAGAACGAAGGGCCCGCCGGTGCAAACCGGCGGGCCCTGCTGTTTTCAGGTCGCGTGGACTGGCTTAGTGCGCGTTCAGCTCATCGAGTGGCAGGGAGAAGCTGGCCACAAAGGTGTCGATAAAGTAGCGCATCTCATCGCTCATCCGGGCTGCCAGCATGGCCTCGAGGCGCTTGCGAGCCGGTTCGAACTCCCGGTTGCCCGCGTTGATCTCCTCCAGACACTTGGTATAGGCGCAGAGGGTGTCGGCATCCTTGACCAGCCTGGCCAGCCCGTCATCCTGGGCTGCCGAATCGAGCAGGGGGCGAAAGTCCTCCACCAGTTCCGGCGGCAGCATGCCAAGCAGACGCTGCTCGGCGGCCAGTTCTATCTTCTTGTACTCACGGGCAATTTCGGGGTTGAAGTATTTGACCGGGGTAGGCAGATCGCCGGTCAGCACTTCACTGCTGTCGTGGTAGAGGGCCATCACGGCGGCGCGGTCGGCATTCACGCTGCCGCCAAACAGCCGGTTTTTGATGATGCCGAGGGCATGGGCCACCATTGCGACCTGCAGGCTGTGTTCGGCAATGTTTTCCGGCTGGATGTTGCGCATCAGGGGCCAGCGGTAGATGAGTTTCATGCGGGCGAGATTGGCGAAAAAGTGGCTGGGTAACATGATGGCCTCAACAAAAGAGAATAGAAAAGGGCAGACCCTAGTCTGCCCTTTTTTTCGTTGCAGGGCAGCGTCTGCCCGCGCATTTCCCGTGTTTAGCGGATATAGCGGCCCGATTCCGCCTCCTGGTTGGTCACTATCATCTGGCCGATGGGCGCCAGACTGATGAGTGCCAGCTTGAGGTGCTGGATACCGAACGGGATACCGATAATGGTCACGAAGCAGGCCAGCGCGGAAGCGATGTGGCCGATGGCCAGCCAGACGCCGATCAGCACGAACCAGAGGATGTTGCCAATCAGCCCCAGAGTGCCGGTGCCGATATCGCTCTGGCCAGTCATGGTCTTGCGATTGACGGCCTGCTTGCCAAACGGGAAGAAGGTAAAGGTGCCGATCACGAAGCAGGCACGTCCCCAGGGGATGCCGACCAGCGAGATAAAGCAGACAAGACCGGCCAGCCACCAGGCCAGGCCCATAAAGACACCTCCCAGTACAAACCAGAGCAGATTGAACAAGAAGCGGAAAAAGGCCATGTGAGTGACTCCAGATCATCAATTTGGTTGCCACCATAACGAGGGAGGGGTAGGGACGCAATGGTTGATTGGTCCAATCGCCATTTGGCTGATCAAATTGAGTCGCCGCCCCCAACGGTGGGCTGTTTTTCGGCGAAAGATGGGCAATAAAGCTGCGTTCGGATGAAAAAAGGTGAGCAAACGCAAAATTATTGCGATCGGATAGTTGAAGTCGGGCACCTCTCTCCCCATATAAAGGGCAGTTTTGCACGAATTGTGCTTGCACGCCGCTCAATGTGGGGGATGTGTAGCTCGACTCGACCAAAGTGCGCCGCTATAATGCCGCGTCATATTTTCTCATCACAAAGACATATCGTTGTCTTTATAAACAGGAAGACTCCGGGCTTTGCCCAGGGGCAATAAAGGGTCAGCACACAGTGCTGAGTTGAACGAGGTAGAAGAATGCAAGTTTCTGTAGAGACAACCCAGGGTCTGGAACGCCGTCTTACCATCACTGTACCGGCCGCTACCGTAGACGCCGCTGTGCGTAAAGAATTGAATGGCCTGGCCAAAACTCGTCGCATCGACGGTTTCCGTCCTGGCAAGGCTCCGGTTGCCATCATCAAGAAGATGTTCGGCGCCATGGCTCACGCCCGCGTTGCTGATGAAATGATGCAGAGCAACTTCATCAAAGCCATCATCGAAAACAAACTGAGCCCGGCCGGTGCCCCGACCATGGATCCGAAAGAGATCAAAGAAGGTCAGGATTTCGAATTCACCGCCACTTTCGAAGTGTATCCGGAGTTCGAAGTTGCAGGTCTCGAGACCATCAAGGTCGAGAAGCCGGTTGCTACCGTGAAGGATGAAGATCTGGCCAACATGATCGACACCCTGCGCAAGCAGCACGCTACTTGGGCTGATGCCGATGTTGCCGCTGCCAATGGCATGCGTGTGACCATGGACTTCGTCGGTTCCATTGACGGTGAAGAGTTCGACGGCGGCAAAGCTGAAGGCTTCAACCTGGTGCTGGGCGCTGGCCGTATGATCCCGGGCTTCGAAGACGCCATCCTGGGCAAGAAAGCGGGCGACGAGTTCACCATCGAAGTGACCTTCCCGGCTGACTACCACGCTGAAAACCTGAAAGGCAAAGAAGCCAAGTTCGCTTCCAAGCTGATCAAGGTTGAAGAGCAGATCCTGCCTGAGCTGACCGAAGAGTTCGTGAAGCGTTTCGGTATCGAAAGCGGTTCTGTTGAAGAGCTGAAAGCCGAAGTGCGCAAGAACATGGAGCGCGAACTGGCTCAAGCCCTGAAAAACAGCGTGAAAGAGCAGGTTCTGAACGGTCTGGTTGAAGCCAACCAAATCGACCTGCCGAAAGCAGCTGTTGCTCAAGAGATCGACGCACTGCGTCAGCAGGCTCTGCAGCGCTTCGGTGGCTTCCAGGGCGGCAACGCTCCCGAGCTGCCGGCTGAACTGTTCCAGGCTCAAGCCGAGCGTCGTGTACGCGTAGGCCTGCTGCTGGGTGACGTGATCCGCACCAACGAGATCAAGGCTGACGATGCCCGTGTAAACAGCATCATCGAGTCCATGGCGACTGCCTACGAAGATCCGAAGGAAGTGATCGAGTACTACCAGAAGAACGAACAGATGCTGAACGGTGTTCGTAACCTGGCAGTAGAAGATCAAGCCATCGACCTGATCCTGTCCAAAGCGCAAGTGACCGAAAAAGAAGTTGCCTTTGACGAAGTGATCAACAAGTCTGGCGCCGCTGCCTAAGAACATTTGACTTAAGGTCAAGACTGTTAAGTATAATGGCTCGTGTGATCTCCACTCGGGCCATTTTATTTTAGGGACAATGCCTTATGTACAAGAACTATAACGATATGACCGATTCTCCCAGCAATGCGCTGGTCCCCATCGTGGTCGAACAGACTGCCAAGGGTGAACGTTCCTACGATATTTACTCCCGTCTGCTGAAAGAGCGGGTGATCTTCCTGACTGGTCAGGTTGAAGATCACATGGCCAATCTGGTGGTTGCCCAGCTGCTGTTCCTCGAGTCCGAGAATCCGGACAAGGACATCTATATTTACATCAACTCGCCGGGTGGTTCGGTGACTGCGGGCATGTCCATCTATGACACCATGCAGTTCATCAAGCCGGATGTCAGCACCGTCTGCATGGGGCAGGCCTGCTCCATGGGTGCCTTCCTGCTGGCTGGTGGTGCCAAGGGCAAGCGTTTCTGCCTGCCTAACGCCCGCGTGATGATCCACCAGCCACTGGGTGGCTTCCAGGGTCAGGCATCTGATATCCAGATCCACGCCCAGGAGATCCTGAAGATCAAAAATACCCTGAACGAGCGCCTGGCGTTCCACACCGGTCAGGACATGGCTACTATCGAGCGTGACACCGATCGTGACAACTTCATGTCCGCCGAGCAGGCCGTGGCCTATGGTCTGGTAGACGGTGTCCTGAGCCAGCGTAGCTGAGCAGGGTGTCCCGGTCTGTTGTAAACTCAACAGGCCGATCCATCCTCTATTGATAAAACGAGGTTGCTGAATGACAGAGAAACGCAAGGGTGAGGGTGATAAGCTGCTCTACTGCTCTTTTTGCGGCAAAAGCCAGCATGAAGTGCGCAAGCTGATCGCTGGCCCTTCCGTCTACATATGTGATGAGTGCGTCGAGCTGTGCAACGACATCATCCGCGAAGAGATCCGCGAGATCTCGCCCAAGCGCGATGGTAACGAGCTGCCGACCCCTCATCAGATCCGCGCTCATCTCGATGACTATGTGATCGGGCAGGAGTACGCCAAGAAGGTGTTGGCCGTTGCCGTCTACAACCACTACAAGCGTCTGCGCAACAGCGGCGAAAACAGTGGTGTGGAGCTCGGCAAATCCAACATCCTGCTGATTGGCCCGACCGGTAGCGGTAAAACCCTGCTGGCCGAGACTCTGGCTCGTCTGCTGGATGTGCCGTTCACCATGGCCGATGCGACCACCCTGACCGAAGCCGGTTATGTGGGCGAGGACGTGGAGAACATCATCCAGAAGCTGCTGCAAAAGTGCGACTACGACGTAGAGAAGGCCCAGCGTGGCATCGTCTACATCGACGAGATCGACAAGATCTCTCGCAAGTCGGACAACCCCTCCATCACCCGAGATGTCTCCGGGGAAGGGGTACAGCAGGCACTGCTCAAGCTGATCGAAGGGACCATTGCTTCCGTGCCGCCGCAAGGCGGTCGCAAGCATCCGCAGCAGGAGTTCTTGCAGGTTGATACCTCCAAGATCCTCTTCATCTGCGGCGGTGCCTTTGCCGGTCTGGACAAGGTGATCGAGCAGCGTTCCGTGAAGGGAACCGGTATCGGTTTTGGCGCCGAGGTGAAATCCAAGGATGCCAAGGCCACCCTGAGCGAGACCTTCGCCAAGGTAGAGCCGGAAGATCTGATCAAGTATGGTCTGATCCCCGAGTTCATCGGCCGTCTGCCGGTGGTCGCGACTCTGACCGAGCTGGACGAGTCCGCCCTTATCCAGATCCTGAAAGAGCCGAAAAACGCGCTGACCAAACAGTACGCTGCGTTGTTCGATCTGGAAGGGGTCGAGCTGGAGTTCCGTGACGACGCACTCAACGCCATTGCCCGCAAGGCGATGGAGCGTAAAACCGGTGCTCGTGGTCTGCGTTCCATCGTGGAAGCCGTGCTGCTGGATACCATGTATGACCTGCCTTCTCTGGAAGGGGTCAGCAAGGTGGTGATCGACGAGACCGTGATCAAAGGGGACTCTGCGCCCTTGATGATCTACGAGAATCCCGAAACCCAGGCTGCTGCATCAGAGTAAATGTCTGATTTTTAATCAAATGGAAGGGGCTTTTTGCCCCTTTCATGCTTTTTACGGTTTCGGCGATTGAATCTCATCTCAGCGCCCCCATATACTCAGCCAAGCGCTTTGCCAACGGTATAACAAGCCGAGAGGACATATATGAACCTAGAGCGTTCAGAACGCATCGAGATTCCCGTCCTGCCTCTTCGTGACGTGGTGGTTTATCCCCACATGGTCATTCCACTCTTTGTGGGGCGGGAAAAATCCATTCGCTGTCTGGAAGCGGCCATGGAGCAGGACAAGAAAGTTCTGCTGGTGGCCCAGAAGGATGCGTCAACCGATGAGCCAACGGTGGAGGAGATCTTCACCGTCGGGACAGTGGCCAATATTCTGCAGATGCTCAAGCTGCCGGACGGCACCGTCAAGGTGCTGGTAGAGGGGGGACAGCGTGCCCGCCTGGAGCGGATGATCGACGACAAGGATTTCTTTGTCTGCGAGGCCCAGTACATCCCCTCCCAAGCCATTGAGGAGAAAGATCAGGAAGTACTGGTTCGCTCCGCCATCGGCCAGTTTGAAGGCTATATCAAGCTCAACAAGAAGATCCCGCCCGAGGTACTGACCTCGATCTCGGCGATCGACGATGCTGCGCGTCTGGCTGACACCATGGCGGCCCACATGCCGCTCAAGCTGGAAGACAAGCAGAAGGTGCTGGAGATCGTCTCTGTCTCCGAGCGCATCGAATTCCTGATGGCGATGATGGAGTCGGAAATTGACCTGCTGCAGGTCGAGAAGCGCATCCGTACTCGCGTCAAGAAGCAGATGGAAAAGAGTCAGCGCGAGTATTACCTCAACGAGCAGATGAAGGCCATCCAGAAAGAGCTGGGTGAGCTGGAAGATAGCCCGGATGAGTTTGAAGCCCTCAATCGCAAGATTGAAGAGGCTGGCATGCCGGAAGATGCCCGTGAAAAGGCCCAGGCCGAGCTTGCCAAGCTGAAGATGATGTCTCCCATGTCCGCCGAGGCTACCGTGGTGCGCAGCTATGTGGACTGGATGGTACAGGTGCCGTGGAAGGCGCGCTCCAAGGTCAAGAAAGATCTTGGTAAGGCGCAAGAGGTGCTGGATGCCGATCACTATGGCCTCGAGAAGGTCAAGGATCGCATCCTCGAATATCTGGCGGTACAGGCACGGGTGAACAAGCTCAAGGGTCCCATCCTCTGTCTGGTAGGCCCTCCCGGCGTGGGTAAGACCTCGCTCGGTCAGTCCATCGCCAAGGCCACCGGTCGCAAGTACGTGCGCATGGCGCTGGGTGGGGTGCGTGACGAGGCGGAGATCCGCGGTCACCGCCGTACCTATATCGGTTCTATGCCCGGCAAACTCATCCAGAAGATGGCGAAAGTCGGTGTGAAGAACCCGCTGTTCCTGCTCGACGAGATCGACAAGATGAGCTCGGACATGCGCGGCGATCCTGCCTCTGCCTTGCTGGAAGTGCTGGATCCGGAACAGAACAACAGCTTCAACGATCACTACCTGGAAGTGGATTATGACCTGTCGGACGTCATGTTCGTGGCCACCTCCAACTCCATGAACATCCCGGGTCCGTTGCTGGACCGGATGGAAGTGATCCGTCTCTCCGGTTACACCGAAGATGAGAAGCTCAACATTGCCAAGCAGCATCTGGTTGCCAAGCAGATCCAGCGAAACGGCCTGAAAGAGTCCGAGATCACCATCGAAGATTCTGCCCTGGTCGGGGTGATCCGCTACTACACCCGCGAGGCGGGTGTGCGGAGTCTGGAGCGCGAGATCTCCAAGATTTGTCGCAAGGCGGTCAAGCGCATCCTGCTGGACAAGAGCATCAAGCATGTTCAGGTCAATCAGGAGAACCTCAAGGAGTTCCTCGGGGTGCAGCGTTTCGATTACGGCAAGGCCACCGACCAGAACCAGGTGGGTCAGGTGTGTGGTCTGGCGTGGACCGAAGTGGGGGGCGATCTGCTCACCATCGAGACCACCAACATGCCGGGCAAGGGCAAGCTCACTTATACCGGTTCTCTCGGTGACGTGATGCAGGAGTCGATCCAGGCGGCCATGACGGTCGTAAGAGCCCGTGCCGAGAAGCTGCGCATCAATGCCGACTTCTACGAGAAGCGCGATATCCACGTGCACGTACCGGAAGGGGCAACCCCGAAAGATGGTCCGAGCGCCGGTATCGCCATGTGCACCGCCCTGGTCTCCAGCTTGACCGGTAATCCGGTTCGTGCTGATGTGGCGATGACAGGGGAGATCACCTTGCGCGGCGAAGTGCTGCCCATCGGTGGTCTCAAGGAGAAGTTGCTGGCAGCCCATCGTGGCGGCATCAAGCGAGTGCTTATTCCGAAAGAGAACGAGCGTGACCTTGAGGAGATCCCGGCAAACGTCAAACAAGACCTTGAAATTTATCCGGTTCGCTGGATTGACGAGGTGCTGGAATTGGCGTTGCAGGACAATCCACAGGGGTTTGAGCGCGTTTCTGTCGTGTAAATGTTGATGCGCCGCAAATTTGGCGCATTCGGCGGGTGGTTAAGGCTTGCATGCGCCCGATAACGGAAGTAGCCTTGACCACCGATCGGGTACTCGTGATGAGTCGCAATGCGTTGTGTGGCGCGGGTTTGCGCCAGATTGTCACTTGCAACTGATCAGGAGGCTTGCTATAAAACCTCCACTTGTTGTGGCCAGGGAAATCAGCGCCGCAGCGGTGTTTGATAAAAGGGGAATATAAGAGTGAATAAATCTCAACTGATTGACAAGATTGCAGACGGTGCCGATATCTCCAAAGCTGCCGCTGGCCGTGCGTTGGATGCCTTCATTGATGCTGTTGGTGAAGCGCTGAAAGAGGGTGACCAGGTTGCTCTGGTTGGTTTCGGTACTTTCGCTGTACGCGAGCGTGCTGCCCGTTCAGGCCGTAACCCGCAGACTGGCGCGACCATCGAAATCGCTGCTGGTAAAGTTCCTGCCTTCAAAGCCGGTAAGGCCCTGAAAGACGCTGTTAACTAAGTCGGTCGCTGATATCCGTCGGCTACCGTCCTTGGTCGCAGACCAGACAAGTTAGAGAGTCTTCTCTCATACTGATTGACCAAGGCGCATCGCAATCGGTGCGCCTTTTTATTGTTTACGCCCATCGAGTTCGGGAGCATAAGTACAAACATGATGTTGGATAAACTACGCGAAGGGGCGCAGGGCAAGGTAGCCAAGGTTATCTTGGGCCTGATCATCCTCTCCTTTGCCTTGGCTGGTGTAGGTAGTTACCTGAACGGCCCGGCCCGTACCGCCCCCGCCACCGTCAATGGCACCGAGATCAGTGCTGCGGCACTGGAAAATGCCTACCGTAACGAGCGCGCCCGCATGGAATCCCAGATGGGAGAGGCATTCAGCCAGTTGGCCGCGAACCCCGATTACATGAAACAGTTCCGCCGTGGCGTACTGGATCGCCTGATCGATCAGGCGCTGCTGGACAGCAAGGCCCGTGAACTGGGTCTGCGCATCAGTGACGAACAGATCAAGCAAGCCATCGTGGCCATGCCGGAGTTTGCCGAGAACGGCAAGTTCAACAATGATCGCTATCTGCAGCTGATCCGTCGTGCCGGCATGACTCCTGAAATGTTCCGTGACTCCCTGCGTCAGGACATGGTGCGTCAACAGTTGATGAGCGCTCTGCTGGGCACCGAATTCTCCCTCAAGGGGGAAGCGGAGCAGCTCGACAAGCTCTACAACCAGACTCGCGATCTGCGTCTGGTGCGTCTGGCTGCCGCCAACTACATGGCTGACGTTCAGGTCTCCGACAACGAGCTGGAGCAGTACTACAAGACCAATGGCGCCCGTTTCATGAACGACGAGCAGGTCAAGGTCGACTATCTGCTGCTGGACGCTGCCAACCTCGCCAAGGATATCAAGGTCACCGAGCAGGATGCCCAAGATTACTACGATCAGCACCAAGATCTGTTCCAGCGTGCCGAGCGTCGCCATGTGGCTCATATCCTGATCCCGTTTGGCAAGGATGAGAAAGCGGCCGAGCAGAAAGCAGAAGCCGTTTTGGCCAAAGCCAAGGCGGGCGATGATTTCGCTGCGCTGGCCAAGGCTGACTCTTCCGATACCTTCTCTGCCAAAAAAGGCGGCGAGCTGGACTGGTTCGAGAAAGGGGTGATGGATCCGGCCTTCGAGAAAGCCGCGTTCGCCCTGAACAAGGCTGGCGATCTCTCCGGCGTGGTGAAGAGCCCGTTCGGTTTCCACATCATCAAGCTGCTGGGGGTTGAAGCAGCCCAGACCAAGCCGTTTGCCGATGTGAAAGAAGAGATCATCACTCGTCTGCAAGCTGACAAGGCTAAGGAGAAATTCTTCGCCGAGCAGCAGAAGATGGCTGACAACAGCTTCGAAAACCCGGACTCGCTGGATCTGACCGCTGATGCCATGGGGATGAAGGTTCAATCTTCCGATTTCTTCACCCAGGCGACTGCTCCGGCTCCGCTGAACGATCCCAAGGTGCTCTCCGTGGCGTTCTCCGAACAGCTGCGCGATGACAACACCAACTCCGACGTGATCGAGCTGGCTGACGGCAAGGCGCTGGTGCTGCACATCACTGGTCACAAGCCCAAAGCGGTCAAGCCGCTGGCCGAGGTGAAAGAGCAGGTGATTGCCGCCATCAAGCATGACAAGGCTAGCGAAGTGGCCCGTGGCAAGGCCCAGGGCCTGCTGGACAAGCTGAAAGTCGGTGAGAGCATCACCGCCGATCTGACTGCACTCGGTCTGAAGGTGGAGACCCACAAAGGGGTTGCCCGCTTCGATCGCGAGCTGGATCAGAACCTGATTGCCCAGGCGTTCACGCTGCCCCATCCGATCGACGGCAAGCCGAGCGTGGCTCTGGTTGCCGAGACCAATGGTGACCGCGTTGTAGTTGCGCTGGACAAGGTCAACGTCCCTGCCGCCGCATCTGGTATGGCTGCCATGCTGCAAGCTCAGCTGGGTCAGGGCAAAGCCCAGGTGGATTACAAGTCTCTGATCGACGAGCTGCGCAAAGCAGCCAAGATCGAGTACTTCACCAGTGTGGAAGCGACCGTCGAGTAATCGGCACTGCGCAACCCATTGAAAACGGCTCCTTGATGGAGCCGTTTTTTTATCTGTGGGCAAGAGGGGGGATACTCAAGCTCTGTGCTCTGTGCTCTGTGCTCTGTGCTCTGTGCTCTGTGCTCTGTGCTCTGTGCTCTGTGCTCTGTTCTGTGGCGTGTAGTCACACCGCGGTTATACGCCATCTCAGTCGTCTAAAAACGGGATATAAAAAAACCGGCACCTGAGTGCCGGTTTTGCATTGCGCACTTGCGCACTTGCGCAGGAGCGGGGTTATACCACGCCCTGGGTGCGCAGGTAATCCTCGTAGGTGCCGCCGAAGTCGCGGATACCATCTTCGCTCAGCTCCAGAATGCGGGTCGCCAGAGAGGAGACGAATTCGCGGTCGTGGGAGACGAAGATCAGGGTGCCCTTGTACATCTCGAGTGCCAGGTTCAAGGATTCGATAGATTCCATGTCCAGGTGGTTGGTCGGCTCATCCATGATCAGGATGTTGGGGCGCTGCATCATCAGCTTGCCGAACAGCATGCGGCCCTGTTCACCACCGGAGAGCACCTTAACCGGCTTCTTGATGTCGTCCTGGGAGAAGAGCAGACGGCCCAATACGGAGCGCACAGCCTGCTCGTCTTCGTTCTCCTGTTTCCACTGGGCCATCCAGTCGAACACGTTGAGGTCGGTGTCGAAATCTTCGGCGTGATCCTGAGCGTAGTAACCGATCTGGGCGTTTTCGGACCACTTGATGGTACCGGTATCTGGTGCCAGATCGCCGACAAGGGTCTTGATCAGGGTCGATTTACCGATACCGTTGGTACCCAGAATGGCGACCTTCTCACCCACTTCCAGCATCATGTTGAGGCCCTTGAACAGGGGCGCCTCGCCATAACCTTTGGACAGGCCTTCGATCTCCAGAATGTTGCGGTAGAGCTTCTTCTCCTGCTCGAAGCGGATGAAGGGGTTCTGACGGCTGGAGACCTTCACTTCCTCAATCTTGATCTTGTCGATCTGCTTGAGGCGGGAGGTCGCCTGGCTGGACTTGGAGGCGTTGGCACTGAAACGGGAGACGAAGGATTGCAGATCGGCGATCTGGGCCTTCTTCTTGGCGTTGTCGGCCAGCAGACGCTCGCGCGCCTGAGTGGCGGCCAGCATGTAGTCATCGTAGTTGCCCGGATAAACGCGCAGCTCGCCGTAGTCCAGATCCGCCATATGGGTACAGACGGAGTTCAGGAAGTGACGGTCGTGAGAGATGATAATCATGGTGCTTTCACGTTCGTTGAGCACCTGCTCCAGCCAGCGAATGGTGTTGATATCCAGGTTGTTGGTCGGTTCGTCCAGCAGCAGGATATCGGGGTTGGAGAACAGCGCCTGTGCCAGCAGCACCCGCAGTTTCCAGCCTGGCGCCACTTCACTCATCGGGCCGTTGTGCTGCTCGATGGGAATACCGGCACCCAGCAGCAGTTCTCCTGCGCGAGATTCGGCGGTATAGCCGTCATACTCGGCGACCAGACCTTCCAGCTCGGCGGCCTTCATGTAGTCGTCGTCGGTCGCTTCGAGGTTGGCGTAGATGGCATCGCGCTCGGCGATGGCCGCCCACAGCTCGGTGTGACCCATCATGACCACGTCCAGTACGCGCATATCTTCGTAGGCGAACTGATCCTGACGCAGCTTACCGATGCGCTCGTTGACGTCCAGGCTCACATTACCGCCAGTGGGCTCCAGATCACCACCGAGGATCTTCATAAAGGTGGACTTGCCACAGCCGTTGGCGCCGATAAGGCCATAGCGGTTGCCGCCGCCAAACTTGACGTTGATGTTCTCAAACAGCGGCTTGGCGCCGAACTGCATGGTGATGTTGTTGCTACTTAACAAGGTATGTGTCCCGATTGGTCTGTCAAATGGCGCGCATTATGGCACAGATCCCCCGAAAGTTTTAGCGAGAAGTGTGATCTTGATCGGGGCAAGCGGGGCGTGCAGCCGATTGATGGGCAATAAAAAAAGCCGGCGCGAAGCCGGCTTGGAAGGATGAACTTGAGCTGTTAGTGGGAGGTGGCGCCAGAGGCACCCAGCCCGGTCTGGGAGCGAACGAACTGCGGCAGGAACTTGGCATGCTCGTCGGCGGCGTTCTGGGAACTGTCGGTGATGGAGAAGAACCAGATCCCGACGAAGGCCAAACCCATGGAGAAGAGGGCAGGGTATTCGTAGGGGAAGATAGCCTGGGCATGGCCCAGCACTTTCACCCACACGGTCGGGCCCAGGATCATCAGGGTCACTGCGCTCACCAGTCCCAGCCAGCCACCGTAGACGGCGCCACGGGTTGTCAGGCGTGACCAGAACATGGAGAGGAACAGTACCGGGAAGTTGCAGCTGGCGGCGATGGAGAAGGCCAGACCCACCATGAAGGCGATGTTCTGCTTCTCGAACAGGATCCCCAGACCAATGGCAACCACGCCCAGCACCAGAGTCGTCATCTTGGAGACACGCAGTTCATCCGTCTCGTTGGCCTTGCCCTTCTTCAGCACACTGGCATAGAGGTCATGGGAGACCGCAGAGGCTCCCGCCAGGGTCAATCCGGCAACTACCGCCAGAATGGTGGCAAATGCCACGGCGGAGATGAAGCCGAGGAACAGGCTGCCACCGACCGCATTGGCCAGATGGACTGCCGCCATGTTGGTGCCGCCCAGCAGGGCGCCGGTGGCGTCCTTGAAGGCCGGGTTGGTGCTCACCAGCAAGATGGCGCCAAAGCCGATGATAAAGGTGAGGATGTAGAAGTAGCCGATAAAGCCGGTGGCGTAGAACACCGATTTACGCGCCTCTTTGGCATCGCTCACGGTGAAGAAACGCATCAGGATATGGGGCAGACCGGCGGTACCGAACATCAATGCCAGCCCGAGCGAGATAGCGGAGATGGGGTCAGCAACCAGGCCACCCGGGCTCATGATGGCGATCCCTTTCTCGTGCACCTTGACCGCTTCGCTAAACAGGGCACCGATATCGAAGTTGACCGATTTCATGACCATGATGGCCATGAAGCTGGCACCGGAGAGCAGCATCACTGCCTTGATAATCTGCACCCAGGTAGTGGCCAGCATGCCGCCAAACAGCACGTAGAGCACCATCAGGATACCGACCAGCACCACGGCCACATGGTATTGCAGGCCAAACAGCAGCTCGATCAGTTTGCCGGCACCGACCATCTGGGCAATCAGGTAGAGGGCGACCACCACCAGCGAACCGCAGGCGGAGAGGGTGCGCACTTCAGTCTGTTTGAGACGATAGGAGGCGACATCGGCAAAGGTATATTTGCCAAGGTTGCGCAGCCGCTCGGCGATCAGGAACAGAATGATGGGCCAGCCCACCAGAAAGCCGATGGAGTAGATGAGGCCGTCATAACCGGAGGTGTAGACCAGCGCGGAGATCCCGAGGAAGGAGGCGGCGGACATATAGTCACCGGCGATGGCCAGACCGTTCTGGAAACCGGTGATACGGCCACCGGCGGCATAGTAGTCAGAAGCCGAGCGGTTGCGCTTGGAGGCCCAGTAGGTGATGAACAGGGTAGCGGCCACAAAGACCACGAACATCACGATGGCCGACACATTGAGGGGTTGGCGTTGTACCTCGCCGGTCAGCGCATCCGCTGCCAGCAGGGGGGAGGAGGCCAGTGAGGCCAACAGCAGCCACTTGCCTTTCATGCTTTTTGCGCTCATGACTGAACTCCCTTGAGGATTTTCTGATTCAGCTCGTCAAACTCGCCGTTGGCCCGAAACACATAGATGCCGGTCAACACGAAGGAGGAGAGGATCAGTCCCACCCCGACCGGAATGCCACGGGTGACTGTGGTGCTGTCGCTGAGCGGGGTGCCAAGCCAACCGGGGGCAAAGGCGATGAGCAAAATAAACGCCAGGTAGAGTCCAAGCATTAGAGCCGAGAGGGCCCAGGCAAAACGCTGGCGTTTGGCGACCAGCTCCTGGAAGTTGGGATCTTGCTGGATCCTCAGATAGCTTTGCTGTTCCATTGCAGTTCTCCATGACATGAGTGTCAGCGGTGTATGGGGTAACCCCGACGAGCAGGCAATCTGCTCATGTAAGCAGAATGTGAATTAAATGTTATTTGTCGACAATTAGACTTTGGGATAAGCCAGTGGCGAGCCGCAGGTCAGGCGCAGATAGATGAGCGCAGCCGTGGTGGCATCGGCAAGGGCGTCGTGGGCGGGCAGGGAGGGGAGGGCCAAGTGACGGCAGATGGCATTCAAGTGGAGGTCGATGGCCGCATCGGGATAGCGGCGATAAAGGTGGTCGTGATAGAGCTGGCTGACCTCGATCCCTCGCTGGGGCAGGGTCAATCCCCACAATTTCTGGCAGGCGAGATTGAGAATGCGCAGATCGTAGGCGATGTGATAGCCCACCAGTTCACGGGGGCCGATAAAGTCGAGCAGCAGGCGCAGCGCGGCTTCCAGCGTCATCCCCTGTTGCAGATCCTGATGGCGCAGACCGTGGATCACCACAGATTGGCTGGTCAGGCTGGCCGGTGGCTGTACCTTGATGGCGAGGGCCTCGCCGGTCAGCAGCCGGTTGCCCTGAATGCGCACCGCCCCGATGGAGACGATCTCGGCCTGCTCGGGATCGAGACTGGTGGTCTCGAAATCGAGGGCGATCCGTTCATCTTCCGGTGGGGTGGCAAAGAGCGGCGCAAACTCGCCCGTTCGGAACGCACGGCCATACCAGTAGCATCGAACGCGGCTCAACATGGCTATTGTCTCAGACGAAAGTGCAAGGTGAGCCACTGCTGGAATTTCTTCACCTGATGCAGCGCCTGACGCAACAGATCCCGCTCGCTGTGGCTAAGCTCGCTTGTCTGCACCCGACTATTGCCCCCCTTGAGCTGGCTGCGCAGCCTCAGCCGGATAAAGAGCCGGAACGCCTCTGCCAGATTGCTGCCATAGTCGGCACTGAGCCGATCGGCGGCCACCAGTGCGTCGATACGCCCCAGGGTTGAAGTCTCCAGAATGCCTGCCTCAAGGGCCAACATCCGGATACCGTGCACCAGCGGGAACAGGCCGCCCCGCTTCAGATCCAGCCCTTCCGGTGGCTGTTCCAGCCGGCCAAACAGGGTGAGGGGGGCATGGAAGGCCACCGCCGGTCGCACCATCTCAGCCAGCAGATCCCGCCTGTCCGCCAACTGCTCGCGCAGCGCTCTGGCAACCGGCAGATGGAGCTGTCGATCCCCCGCGATGGGGTGAGCATCGGCCAGGGTGGCGAGCCAGAGCAGCTCATCCTCTTTTGCCGTGGTGCAGGCGCTGGCAATGGCGCTTTGCCACTCGCTGCCTGTTTTTACCCAGGCCGGATTGTTCACCATCACCTGCCCGGGGCACAGCGGGTAGCCGAGTCGTTCCAGCAGGGCGCTGAATTCGGCCAGATCGGCTGCCTGGGTGGGCCATGTCAGCCCCTCTGGCAGGATCAGGGCGTTGTCCTGATCGGTTTTGAGGATCTGCTCGCCGCGCCCCTCCGAGCCCAACATCAACAGGCAGACGTTATTCTGCATCTCGGGGGGGATAACCAGCGCAAAGGCTTTGGCGATCAGCTGTTCGTTGATGGTGGCGATGAGCTTCATCAAAAAGGCGGTGTGGATCCCCTGTGCAAACAGGGAGCGGGTCAATTGCTGCTGCTCGCGGGCGACCGCCTCCAGTGCCGGCAGGCTGTCGGCGCGGGCGATACGCAATGTCAGCACGTGGGAGTGGGTAGAGAAGAGCCCCAGCACCTGGGTCAGTTGCAGGATCCCCGCCACCTCGTTGCCACGCCATACCACCAGTCGCTTGATGCGATGGCGGGTCATCAGCAGCAGGGCATCAAACAGATAGCTCTCCAGCGGCAGACCAATCAGCGGCGTGGGAGTCAGCACCGAGAGGGGGGCCGTCAGCGGCAATCCCTTGAGGGTCAGGGCGTGGAGCAAGGTCTTGCGGGTTGCCAGCGTGAGGGAGCCGTCGTGGGCCGGGTAGAGCAGGCAATCGGTCCCCTTGCTCACCATGGCTTCGGTGGCCGCCAACAGTGACAGCTTGCTGTCGACGATAAGCGGTGCTTGCAGGTGGCCGGGTTCGATGCGGGTCAGTATAAATTCCGCCAGATTCTTCTGACCCAGTTGTTCGCGTTGCTCCTGCTGGCGCTGGCGCTCGGCCAGATTGGCGGTGAAGTAGCTGGCAAACTGCGGATCCTGCTCACAGAGCGCCAGAAAAGTGTGGCGAGGGATGAGCTGACAGAGGCTATCTTCCAGCGCGGTGAAGCGGTGGCGGCAGCGGCCATCAAACTGGGCGCGCACATCGAACAGATCATCGACCCCGTAATCACCAAACTGGTGGTGAGGGGCAGACTCTTCCACCGCCCCCTTGATGATGAGATAGAGGCCGGGAGGCTCGTCCCCCTCCTTGAGCAGCAGATCCCCGGCCCGAAAATAGCAGAGCGAGAGGTGACGGGAGAGCCGCTCGCGCGCCTCCTCGCCCAGTCGGTCGAACGGTGGTCTGGCAAAATTGAACAGGGTTGACATGACAGCGTCCTCTGCTGGCTTGCGGCACTCATGCAGCTCCCAGTGTGACAAAGGGAGAGGGAGGCGACCAGCCGACTTTAGTCTCAGCTGTACCGCCTGTTCACACTCTGATAACGTGGTGGTATGACCAGTGAGTCAGTTTCAGGGATCAAGGAGAGGACAAGGGAGATGGAAAAACCAAGGATCAAGTGCGAGATCCACGACGGGATTGCCGAAGTGATGCTGACGCGGGGTGACAAACTCAATGCGCTGGACCGCGCCATGTTCAGCGCCATCGATGAGACATTGACGCTACTCGCTCAGCACAAGGGGCTGCGGGCGGTGATCCTGCATGGCGAGGGGCGAGCCTTCTGCGCCGGGCTGGATGTGAAATCCATGCTGAGACAGCCGGTGGCGGCGCTCGATATTCTCAAGCGTGAAGCGGACGAGGCGACCAATCTGGCCCAGCGGGTTGCCTATGGTTGGCACCAGCTACCGGTGCCGGTGATTGCGGTGACACAGGGAGTCTGTTTTGGCGGTGGTCTGCAGATTGCGCTCGGCGCCGATTTTCGCTTCAGCACCCCCGATTGCCGCTTTTCGGTGATGGAGATCAAGTGGGGCATCATCCCCGATATGAGCGGCAGTGTCACCATGCGCAACCTGATGGGGCTGGATACCGCCATGGAGCTGGCCATGAGCGGGCGCGAGCTGGATGCCGTCGAGGCCAAATCCCTCGGGATGGTGAGCCGGGTCTGCGCCGATCCGCTGGTTGAGGCGCGGGAGTTTGCCCGCACCCTGATCACCAAGTCGCCGGATGCATTGGCGGGGATCAAGCAGCTCTACAGCCAGGCCTGGGCCCGCAGTGACGAGGCGATGCTGAAGGAGGAGACCCGCCTGCAAAAGCAGATCTTGGGGCGACCCAATCAGTGGCGAGCCACCCTTAACAGCCTGTTTCGCTGGCGGCTGCCCTTCGGGCCGCGCCGCAATCCGCTCTGACTGCGAGCTGCACGAGCGATCTACGGTATGCCCGACTACTTGGGTGGCCTGCAGTCGGCCCTGCTCAACCAGGATGCCACCCTGTTTCGGCGCAAATACTTCCTCAACGGCGCCCACATGGGCTTCATCTTCTACGCCACCGACCCGCACATGGACGATGACACCGAGGAGGAGATGAAGGAGATGATCGCAAGCAGCAAGGGGTGGGAAACTTTCGCTCCATGTTCGTCAACATCCTGGCCGGCATCATTCCGACCAATGGCGGGGGAGGGCTCGGGGATCCCGAGAAGTACGATGCAACCTATGCCCGCAACGAAGTGTTGCCGCTGTGCGAGCTTATCCAGGATGCCATCAACAGTGCGGGACTCCCGTCTCCCTACGGGTCGATTTTCAGGAGAATATCGGTTCAACTGTATAAAAAAACAGTGTTTGCTATGGCAAGATAGGCTGTTGATTTGGATAGAAAAGGGGGCGTAATGCGGGTTTATTGCAAAGTGTGTGGCCAGCGGGGCCGCATTACCAAGACCAACCGACTGAGCGATGATGTCTCGGATCTCTACTGTCAGTGCACCGATGCAGAGTGTGGCCACAGCTGGGTGGCCACACTGTCGTTCGTTCACACCCTGAGCCCCTCGGCCAAGACCACCAACCAGCTGGTGCTGAGCTTGATTGGGTCACTCACGCCAGATGGGCGGCAGTTAGTATTGAAAGGATTGGGGGCGCAATAGCCCCCAGCCTCATGGCTATTTTTTATTCTTACCACAGGTCTCGCTAACATTTGCAGATACTAGAGTCGGAGTCCCCCGAAGCTCCATTTCATCAGCTTTTTTGTTATGTGTGTCACATAATGGAATGATGTACCAAGATGAGTCTGTATCGCTATCCTTTCTCACATGAGCCCCGACAGTGGCCTTGGACTTGCAATCCTTCTCAACACAATTCCCTGGCTCTACACCACTGTATTTTTCCCAGTGTGCCAACCAACTATCGCATTTACATGTGTTATCAGATGTTCCCTTAATATTTTTTACCTTCATTGTTACTCCTTGTTAACTATGACTTATTAGGTGTTTCCTTCGTTTGCGAAGACCCATAATTGTTTGTTATGTTAATAGCTTCAACTAGTTTGGTTATGTTTACCGTAAAGTTTGATCTTCCGCACATTGGATACATGTCAGCAAAGTTGGCAGAGCCAAGCGCAGCACGGTGATCCACTTTTGGTGGCATGTTGACCTGTTTTTATACAGTCAAGCAGGAATTGCCGGTATGTTCGTTCAATCCGCCGCAGATGCACCCTTGTTGGAGCTCCTTCTGTTCAACTACTCGGCGGCCTGTGGTTTTCCGTCGCAGGCGTAGAACTACACCGAGTAGGGCATTAGCCTTAAGCTCAGTGTCTCCCCCCCTTAGCCCTCACGCTATGAGCTGACCTACGTCAAACAATTAACCAAAAATTCGCACCGTAAGTGATATTTTGCTCACTAAGTTGGTGGGTGTTTGATATCATGCCCATACGACCCCTCTCTTTGCCGAAGGTAACCGAGGTGTACTTTTACTTATATCTGGTTAAAGGCAGCATTCTGGGAGCTGAAACCCCGTGCGGTAGCTATGCTTTATAAAAAATGAGAGCCATCATCGATGATATCAGTGAAGGCCATACAGAAAGATTTACATATCCACCGCATAAGATACAAGCACGGTTTGTGCATGTTTTATAAATATGATTTTTAAGGTGTTCTTATAGCCGAGACGCAACAAAATATATCTGTTGTCAGATAGCTTTCTCAGCATAAGAATTTTTATATATCAACGTTAGGTAAGGTGCTTAATATGCTAAGTTTTTTAGCTGGAACAGCTAAAGCTGGTTTTGGATTGGCTTCGATTACGGCAGCTGTTTTTTGGGCTGTACAGCAGGGATTTATTAAGGCAAATATTTTCTCAACTATGACTCAAGACCAGACCTACAAAGCATTCATCTGGTCATCAGGTATTGCAGGTGTATTGCTATTTGTTGCCATGCTGCTATCTGCAGTCACTAAGTCAAACGGAAAATCAATTATTGCTGAGACGGGAGGTATTGCAATCGATAACTCAGGGTTTCTCAATTTTTTTAAATTGTTTAGAAATAAGTCGGATGATAAGTAATGACAACTAAGGAAGTTAGAGCTGATCGAGGGGGGTTGGCGTATGATGGGTCTGGTATAGGCAATAGTCCAACCTTCAACATAAATCATGTGGCTAGATTTAGTTCACTTCTTAATCCTCTAATGGAAAAGATAATTGAAAACTATAACCCAGAGTTAGGATTGGATCATAATTATGATTTACCTGATCCTGATGAAAAATTAAATTTTAATGATGTCAAAGTGTTCTCGGAAGAAATTGTTGACTGCATAGGTTTTTTGTCTCTAGTCGAGGAACTGGTTGATTCCATTGATGATGAAAAACCAGGTGCAAAAAACAATTTTCTTAGAGCTATAAATCAAAACTATAAAAATCATCGG
Source organism: Aeromonas sp. R1-2 (assembly GCF_040908505.1). NCBI lineage: Bacteria > Pseudomonadati > Pseudomonadota > Gammaproteobacteria > Aeromonadales > Aeromonadaceae > Aeromonas > Aeromonas sp. R1-2. The sequence goes on from NZ_JBFODU010000026.1 coordinate 45,636, forward strand.
CGTCAACTTCTTATTAGGAATGGCATTGCTATTAAAGATAGAGTCGCTGTGATTGAGCTTATTAGAAAAAATTCAGATCTCCTTTTGCAACAAGTCACTGATTCAATGCTAGATAATGCAAGAATCGATTTCCATGCGTTTCCAGTAGAAGATGTCCGCGACTCGGCAAGTTTGATAGTTTGCTACGGGTTCATTAATTGTCAAATATTGGAGAGGCCTAATGATAATTGATGATGTATATGAACCTCAAAAAAGCCTATATGTAATAGGGGCAAATATTCTTTTTGTTATGTTGGAATCTAATGAAAAAGCTTTTGACTCTATAAGGTTATTTGATTTATTCAATAATAGGGTTAACAAAGTATCAATCACCTACTTTTATCTTGGCCTTGATTGGTTGTATTTGCTTAACGCAATTGAACTTGATGGTTTTGGAAACATTAAATTATGCAGTTGATTAGTTTGAGGGTTTTTCTAGATAAGAATCTGATTCGTGAAATTGAATTCAAAGATGGTTTTAATATAATTACTAATAGTGAGGATGATGGTAATCAGATTGGTAAAAGTACTGCTCTAAGGGTTTTAAATTTTTGTTTAGGTTCAAATGGCAAAAATATTTGGTATGACCCTGAGTCACGCACAAAGAATGAGGCTGTTGAAAAGCTAGTTACGAGCGGTAGGATGGAGTTTTCACTATCCCTTCTTGTAAATAGAAAACCTTGTAATATAACGCGTCGAATACATAAAGTTGAGCAAAAAAACCGTTCGGTTGACAAGATATACTCAACGATTAATGATGTTGAATATAATACAAATGATAAATTTAAAGCAGCACTGGCCCCTATACTTGGTTTCAGCATTAACAACCCCACATATTCCTCAATAAAAAATCGTTTTGTTCGCCTTGATAAAAAAACAGCATCTAACATTTATAGATATTTAAACACAAACACTACTGACCAACAATACATACTATATTACTCATATTTATTTGGTTTTTCTGGTCATAATGACCTCGCAAGCGAGATTAAATTTGGTGAAGAGAAAAAGCTAAGAAACAATAGAATATCAATACTACTAAATGGAAAGAGTGAGCAAGATTATAAAGATAGGCTTAGCGCTATTGATGATGAAATCGATATTTTGAAGAGTAAGGAGGAGTTATTCGATTTCAAAGATTCTCAAAATAAAGGGATTGATGAGTTAAAAAGAACTCGAGAGGATATTGCTAGGTTAACAAGTGAAGTTTCAAAATTTAATATCAGGATTTCATATGCACAGAAAACCATCAGTGGTTATCAAGAAAAGCAATCTGATATAGATTTGGATTTGATTGGTAAGGTATATGCGGAAGCAAAGTTATTACTCCCTGACTTACATAAAACTTTAGAGGATACAGTAGAATTTCATAAGCAAATGGTGTCAAGAAAAGTAAGCTATCTTAATGATAAAGTTAGAGAGTATCTGCTGATAATCGATAGCCTAAAAAGTAAGTTGAATAGCTTGTTAGATGAAGAGAAAAAACTTTTCTCTGCACTCATCAGTGAATCTCACCTTTCTGGTTTTGTTTTAATAGAAAAAGAAATTCAGGACAAACGAGAGGAAAGAGGTCGGGTTAGTGTGGTTGTTGATGAGGTTCAACATGAGTCCGAAAAAATAGCCGCGCTTGACATAAAAATACAACAGCTTCGAGATAAAAATCGGTATCAAATATCGCAACTGAATCAAAATGTTGATATTTTTAATGCTTGTTTTAAATTGTTTAGTAGAGCTATATTTAAAGACTTTTCTTTAAGCTTCAATGTTGGAGTGAAAAGTGGCACAAATGAAATTGAATTTTCTGTCGTAAATCAAGATAAAGTTTCTGGAGATGGTGCACCTAGAGCCGCTGCACTGGCGTTTGATATGGCATTTGTCGAATTTGTGAAAAGAACCGGCGCATGCTTCCCTGAATTTACCATCCAAGATTACTTAGAAGCGTCGGACCAAGACAAACTAGCAACACTTGCAAGGTTAGCAAATGATCATGAAATTCAAGTTATAGTTTCTGTACTGAAGGATAAACTTGCGTCGCTGAGTCAAGCATTCATAAATGAGAACACGGTGTTATCCTTAAAGAAATCAGATAAATTCTTTAGGGTGGACTAATACTAATAATTGTATGTGATCCTTCCAGACCAGAAGGTATGGGTGTGGGTTTTCTTGCTATTCCTACGCTATTCCTTCCATGTCGTTCTCTGTAGTTGCTTTGTTCTTGCAGCCCCCCCAGCGCCTCAAGCCTCTCTAGCTCTCGCCACATCTCCGACTGGTAGGGCTCTGGCAGCATCTCTATCCAGCTGTGCGCCTCGGCGTGGCCTTGTGCCTGATAAATCTTGCCGCACAGCTTAACCAGCATTGACCAGTCTTGGTCGCCTTCCGGTACCGCGAACTCATCCGGCTGGTCCCGTTCGGCGGGCCGCAGTCCTTCTGGCTGCCAATCCGGCTCGCTTGGTAGCGATAGATTCGACTGCTGCTGGCCGTTCTCAAGCCAGAGGGTGAAACCATTTATCCTTACGCTGGCACCAGCCCGCAAGCGCTCGATGGAAAAGGGCGATAACCCCCATTGTTCCCTCATGATCTGGTCTGTGAAGGCATCAGGATCCGGTAGCGTACAGTTATTGTCAGAGCTCCAAGGTGCCGGGCTGTCGCCCGTCTTAACCCCAACCCCCCTCGCTGCAGCCTCGGCGGCTTTCCTGGCGTCATGGGTGTCGGCAGGCACAATTTCCCACCCTTGCAGGCGGGTCTTGATACCTAGGCGAGCGGAGGTAATGCCCATCAGGCGTTTGATGTCTTCGCCATAGCTGTTGGCCTGCGCCTCGATGAGGTGGGCCAGCTTGATGGGGTGTTCGGCACGGGTTGCCAGTGCGCCGCCCATGGCGTGCAGGTAGCTGCGGAAGATGCCGTTATCTGCGGCAAAGCGGGCGGCCTCAAAGCGTGGGTCTTGCAGCACGGGCTTGGGTGGGCCCACCAGTTCGGCATGCTTCTTGGCGTTGCTGATGCGGCGCAGCTCGCGCCATACCCCGATCGGGGCGCCGCCGATCTGCTGGAAGGTGCGAATGCCCCACCAACTGGCCCAGGCCACGGCATGCAGGGCGCCCTCATCGGCGGCGGTGCCGGCCTCTTCGTCATCGTCCGGGTAGGCGCCGTCGATGTTCTTGGCAATGTATTTGGCGATATAGCCCGCGGCATCCCCCTTGGCCGGATCTATCTCTTTCCAGTCAAAGCGGGGAGTAAAGTCGGTAAAGGGTGGGGCACCCTTGATATCCCGTACCAGCTCTTCGTGGTCATCGGTCAGGGCATAGCGTTGCAGGATGCCGATCACCCGGTTGCGATCTTCCGGGCGCATAAATAGCAGCAGATGCCAGTGCGGGGTGCCGTCGTGGTGAGCCTCGCACACGCGAAATCCATAGACGGGGGCGTTCCACCGTTTGAGGGCAGCCACTTGATATTTCATCAGACGATGACATACGCCCACTTTGCACCGGATTATCTCAATGACGCTGTCCGCTTTAACCCGTTGGAAAACCATCTTCAACCAGCGTGATTTCCCCCGGGAATGGGCAGAAAAAAGTGTCCACATTTAGCCAACTTTGGTGTCTTTTCACGTCCCAAAGTGTCCCCTTATGTGGCACTTAACTCCTTGGTTTTAATGTAAATAATTGAAATTAAAGAAATAAAAATGGCAGCCGAGGCTGCCATTTTTATTGATGTCTTATGTCGTTCTGGTTCAGGAGGTCTTGCGATCCTGATCCGGCTCGAACTGATGGCCAGATTTCTCCAGCTCCAGGTTCTCTTCGGAGCGCTTGCCCACCCAGTAATCGGCGTTCTTGATGCCGAGCTTCTCTGGGTGGAATACGGGGTCAATCCCTTGTGCCTGCTGCGCTTCATAATCCTTCAGACAGGTGAAGGCGGTCTTTTGCAGCAGCAGGATGGCGATGATGTTGAGCCATGCCATCAGGCCGACCCCGATATCCCCCATGCCCCACGCCAGATCTGCAGTCTTGACGGTGCCGTAGACAGTGGCAGCCATCAGCGCAATTTTTAGCAAGAAGGTGAGCCAGGGGCGATTTATCTTGCGGTTGATGTAGGCGATGTTGGTTTCGGCGATGTAGTAGTAGGCAACGATGGTGGTGAACGCGAAGAAGAACAGCGCGATGGCCACGAAAATGCTGCCAAAGCCCGGCATCATGCTCTCCATAGCGGTCTGCACATAGCCCGGGCCTGCTGCGATACCGGCAATACCCGTGTAGATGGCGGCGCCGTCCGGCCCTTGTACGTTATAGAGACCGGTGATCAGCAGCATAAAGCCGGTGGCGGAGCAGACGAACAGGGTGTCGATATAGACGGAGAACGCCTGCACCAAACCCTGCTTGGCCGGGTGACTCACTGCCGCCGCAGAGGAGGCGTGCGGCCCGGTACCCTGACCGGCTTCGTTGGAGTAGACCCCGCGTTTTACCCCCCACATGATGGCCAGACCCAGAATGGCACCGAAACCGGCATCCAGACCGAAGGCGCTCTTCCAGATCAGCAGGATCACACCCGGCAGCTGGCCGATATTGAGGGCGATGATGACGCAAGCCACGATGATGTAGCCCAGCGCCATAAAGGGCACCACGGTACTGGCAAAGCTGGCGATACGCTTGACGCCGCCGAAGATAATAAAGCCGAGCAGCAGCGCCAGACCGGCGGCGGTGACGTTCGGATCGATATTAAAGGCGGTCTGCAGGCTGGAACCGATGGAGTTGGCCTGCACCCCCGGCAGCAGCACGCCGCAGGCGAAGACGGTAGCAATGGCGAAGGTCCAGGCGTACCACTTCATGCCAAGCCCTTTCTCGATATAGAAGGCCGGGCCGCCGCGGTATTCGCCGTTGATCTTCTCCTTGTAGACCTGACCCAGGGTGGACTCCACGAAGGCGGAGCTGGCGCCGAGGAAGGCAACCATCCACATCCAGAACAGGGCGCCCGGGCCACCGAAGGTGATGGCGGTGGCCACACCTGCGATGTTACCGGTACCCACGCGACCGGCCAGGGTCATGGCCAGCGCCTGGAAGGAGGAGACACCGGCATCGGTGCTCTTGCCATCAAACATCAGGCGCACCATCTCTTTCATATGACGCAGTTGCAAAAAACGGGTGCGCAGGGAGAAGTAAAGACCGACCCCCAGACACAGGTAGATGAGCGCAGGGCTCCAGATTACACCATTGATGGCATTGACGATTTCATTCATGTACAACAACTCCTTTGTTGTGTTTGTGGCGCTGTCTTGGCGAGATCTTGGCCTCGCTCTCTGTCACTGTCTTCGGCCCTGTTTGTTAACAATCCAGTTAACAAATGAGCGCGGGGTTGAGGGGTTAAGCAGAGCGCAAACACGCGCTATGCATGGCTTGTAACATATCGAGTTGTATCAGTGCTTCCCAGCGAAAAATGTTGCCTTGTTGCAAATTTGTGAATTGACAAGGGTGGGGGGATAATGGCAGGCAGCGTTTTCTATGAGTAAAGATGAGATCCTCCTTGTTGATCTGCGCCGGACAATGTGACGGGCGTAACACAATGGAAAGCAAACATGAGGCCAACAATGAAAAATGATCCTGAGACGTTGACGATCCGTCCCCCTGAGGCCGACGACGGGAGCGCCATCGCCCACCTGTTCAGCCAATTGGGGTATCCTGCCGAAGGCGCTGACGTGACGGCGCGCCTGTTGGCGCCGGATCCCGATAGCGTTGTGCTGCTCGCCTCTCAGGGCGACAAGGTGGTCGGCGTACTGGTGTGGCACAAGCTGGCACCATTGCATGTTGCACCAGCTTGGGGCCTGATCTCGGCGCTGGTTGTCGATGAAGGGGCAAGAGGGGCGGGAGTGGGCGCAGCCCTGCTCAAGGGAGCCGAAGCGATGGCGCGGGCCGCAGGTTGCGCCCAGCTGGAGCTATCCAGCAGTCTCAAACGCGAGGCGGCCCACCGTTTCTATCTGGCGCAGGATTATCTGGAGCGGCCGAAACGGTTCGTCAAACTGCTGTGACCTGTTGTTTGCATCAAAAGAAGGAGTTGGCGTGCTGGGATGGTTCAAATGGCTGGGTGGTCGCCCGCAAACGCCCATGAGTGAGGATGAGTTGGCGCTGTGGCGTCAGGCGCTGGCGGCAGTGCCCATCTTGCAAGGGCTCAGCGACACCGAGCAGACGACGCTCATCGGCTTGGGGCAACAGCTGCTCAAGCGCAAGACCCTGACCCTGATCGGGGTCGAGCTCAGCCCACGCCAACAGACGGTGCTGGCGCTGCAGGCGGCGTTGCCCATCTTGCACCTCGGCCTTGACTGGTATCGCGGCTTTCACGAAATCATCATCATTCCCGAGCCCGTCACCCGGCGTCAGGAGGTGCAGGATGAGTTCGGTCTGGTGAGCGAGTTTGAAGAGGAGAACGCAGGCGAATCCTGGCCGCAAGGGCCGCTGGTGCTGGCCTGGAGCGAACTGCAGCAGGATGGCGACTGGGATGGCTTTAATCTGGTGATCCACGAGCTGGCCCACAAGCTCGACATGCTGGGGGGGGAGGCGGACGGCGCGCCGCCGTTGCCGGGGCTGATGAGCAGCCAGCAGTGGCAACAGGCCTTTCAGACCGCCTTCGATGCGCTCTGCCAGCAGCTAGATCGGGATGAGGTAACCGCCATCGATCCCTATGCCGCCGAACATCCTGCCGAATTTTTTGCCGTCAGCTGCGAGTGCTTCTTTACCGATCCGCTGCGGCTGCAGCAGGTCTATCCCGCTGTATACCGGCAACTGAGCCAGTTCTTTAGCCAGGATCCCGCGCAGCGTTTTCCCGCGACCCGCTTGCTGGCGGGGGAGGGAGGTTACGGAGTTCTGTGACATCAATGCACAACAATAATGGTAAAACAGTGGAAATGGTTAATTGTGGTCAGTGTTAAATTAAATACGAAAATCCAAAACTGACGAGCTTTATATTTAACGTAAATGTTATTTAAACACACAGCCAATACCGGTGTTAGTCCGGTATTGGCAAAGTATCAGAGAATAAAAATAGGGGGGTTATTTCATGTTCGATATGCTATGGACGATAAAATGCTATCAGTTTATCGATTGCTCTTTCAACAAATATGCTTTTGTCATAGAGATCAATGTGGTTGGCGCCACCTATTTCGAATAGTTCTTTAGGCTCACTTGCTTCTTTATACATTTGTTCACTCTCATTTTTAGAGCCTGCTAACTCACCAATTATCATGAGTAGTGGCGTTGGCGCTAAAAATTTCGCGTTATCTAGCGCTGAAAATGTCAATAGCTTCTCATAGCTCCATGGTAAAAACTTACTCTCGTACTTTCCTTTTATTCCCCGGTCTGTCATATAATATTCATAAAACTCTTGAAATAGTTTCGGCATGTCAGGCGTGCAGTTTTCTGGCGCATGCGGTAAATATGAAATCGCCTCACCATTTACAAATTGTAATCTAGCATTATTTACTGATGAGAGTAATTCATTTAAATTCTTTTGAGAGAATAAGCTGCGATAAAAACCTCGATGATCGAAGTACGCATTTACGGTTGCAACTTTTGATATTCTTCTATCGGTAACAGCTGTATGTGATAAGTATCCTCCGCCGGAGCAGATTCCTAAACCAAAAATTGATTTTTTATCAACTATATCTAATGTTGATAAGTAGGTAACTGCTGCAGAAATATCTTCTGACTTATTATATGGATTTTCATAGAATCTGGGTTCACCTTCACTGTCACCAAAAGTTGCATGATCAAATGTCAGGCAAATAAAACCATGTGCAGATAATCGCTGAGCATACTCATCAACAGTTTGCTCTTTAACACCGGCTTGAGGTGGGACAAGAAGAATCGTAGATCGTACTTCATTATCCACAATGTTGTCAGGTTGATATAGATATCCAATTAGTTTGTTTTCTTGGCTATAAAAACTGATTTTTGATTTGGTTGTTATCATAGCTTTCCCCATTTTATATTGAATTTATGTGAATTATTAAAAGTTTTCTATAGAAATTAATTTTGCATCGCTTCGTATTTTTTTTAGTACTGGGTTTATCGCTTGATGGGATGGCATACATAGCCCTACGCTTCGACCTCTAATGGGGAGATTAATATCAAAAACGTTTATGTCTGATACTTTTTCAACTAGTCCCATAGGAAGGAAGCAACTACCTAAACCCGCAAGAGCTAACAAAAAAGCCTGTTCCTTTGTTTCTGCTGTAGACACAATGTTCAATGCAATGTTCTTTGATGATATTAATCCGAGCACTTCTTGGTGAACTTCACAACTGGGGCACTCTATAAAATCTAAGTGATAAAAATCTTCGATTTTACTTGGTGCTGAAATGTTCTCTTTTGTAACAAAAACAAACTTCTCTTCCCATAACGGGATAAATAGATCAGTATCATTTTTGTCTTTTTCGAATCCAATTCTGCAATCAGATTTATCTGATGAGGTCAAAATAAAATGGCAATTAGGTGCCAAACGTTCTAAATGAGAAAGTGTTGTCGCAGTTTTATATTTACTGATGGAGTTGCAGACCCCAACACTTATTTTAGGTGTTGTTGCCTTTGACATGAATAAAGTTGAGATTGTAGCGCTGTCATTCACAAGACGCTTTGCGTGAGGATATAACTCGTGGGCACTGTTAAGTGGTTGAACTCCCTTTTTATCTCGTAAAAAAAGATCGTTGCCAAGTAGTTCCTCAAGTTGTTTCAATGCGGCAGATATGGATGGCTGCGTAATGTGACATTTTTCCGCAGCAAGAGTTAAGTTTTTTTCTTCATAGATAGCTATAAACAAACGTAACAGTCTAATATCAACCATATTTCCCTCCACTTTATTAACGATAGAGTACATAGCATGGTGTCATTAATAAAATACCGTTTGCCAATGATACCCATAGCCTTAGGCTATAGAAAAAAGAACCTCCCAAACAATTCATCTGAGAGGTTCTAAAAACAACGACTTAGTTAGGGCAATGGTACTATATGTAGTTAAAAAATGGTCTTTTTATAAAATTCATCCAGTTTTATAACAGCCTGATTAACATACTTATCTTGGTCATACAGGTCAAAGTGACCAGCACCTTTGATGGTAAAAAGTGTGGCATCAATTTTTTTCTGTTTTGCACGTTCCACAGCAATTTTACTAAATGGAGCAGACAATGCCTCTGACCCAATGATCGCCATAAATGGCTTTCCTTCAAGTAATTCAATGTGTTCAGTTGGGTTAAATGCATATCTTGAATCTAATGAGATAGCTGCTCTCTTGGGGGTGTATGTTGCTACGGCACCACCGCGCTTGCTATTTCGGTAGTAATCTGCAGCTTGATCCCAGAATTCACCAAGACCAGAACCTGCAGCAGGGATCCCATCTACATAGAGTACCTCACCGGTTTCAAAGTATTTTTGACGAGCATCACTAGCCCATTTAATTTGCTGTTGATATTGCTTAACAGGGGAGCCGTTGAGCATGTTTGCATATTGAGTTGCACCACCCATGCCATAATCAGTGAAGTCAATAAAAGCGCTAACAACAGCTAGCGATTTTACTCGTGAATCTTGATAGGCAGTTTGAAGACCGTAACCAGCACCAGAACATAATCCTAGTTCAGCAACTCGCTCATCATCAACACCTGGAATAGAACGGATGAAGCTAATTGCATTTTTAATATCTTCCACTTTCATCGGAGCATTTTCCATGCCTCGAGGCATACCACCACTTTCACCATATGTTCTGTGGTCAAATGCTAAAGTGACATAACCCTTCTCAGCCATTTTTTTTGCGTAAATTCCGGCGGTTTGCTCTTTTACGCCACTGGCTGGAGTTATCACCACGATAGCAGGGTACTTTTTAGCCGGATTAAAATCCTTAGGCAAGAATAAATTTCCTGAAATTCTTGTGTTTTCACTTAGGAAATTTACTTTATTAATACCGGGTTGGAGTTCATAGTTGATATCTGCAAATGAATTGAATGATGCAATTGCGGAAAGGCCAAACATGAATGCTGAAATTGTTTTTAGTTTCATTTTTCTTTTCTCTTGGTTAATGAAAACATACTGTTTAACTGAATAAAACATCACCGCTGACATTATCAAGGCATGGGTGTATATCAAATCTTACAACACCTACCTGCATGCGCCCCAAGCATTGTTCTTTAACTTTTGCAACACCGACATGTCCAAATCCTGCACATAGCTCTATAGCTCTGATACCTTCTGAATATAAATCATCAAGCTGTAAGCATGCTTCTTGATAGCTAGATACTGCTATTGTTTTAACATGAACGCTATCTGTTTTAACCCATTGAAAATCAAGTTCTGGATTGACATTAGGAGCTAGGAAAATGAAAGCTGCTTTGAAACAAGACATGTAAACTCCGTATAGTGATATGTTATGTTTAAATTCATCGTATTTCTGGCCTAACATTCCCTCCTTTCTTTATCATTGCCCTTTAAATGTGGCATTGATAAACACGAATCTGCAACAGTCAGTGTCTATGACCATTATTTGATTAGACTATTTGCCATGCCTTAAATTTTAGATAAGGATGATGATTGTTTTATTAAGTTAATAAATCCGAATTGGAGAGTAGAATGACTGAGGAGAACAGAATGACTGATCTGAAAGTGGCCGCTCAGCGCGCCCTGAACCTGATGGACCTGACCACCCTGAACGACGACGATACCGATCAGAAGGGCGTTGTTTCCCAAATCAACCATCAAGCAGCAACTGCCCCAGCCCCTGGTGACCGCTACACTCGGGGCTTTCTGACAGGTAGACCAAGGGTATTCAGCTTGTTTATGGCGCTAACATACGCCATGACTTCTCCCACTTGGCCGTTGTAGTTACGCAGACTGATTTTCCCCGCCAGCAATTGCTTGAGCCGATACATCGCCGTCTCTGCCAGCGAGCGACGGTGATACCCCGATATCTTCTTCCAGTGCGCCAGCCCTTTCTTGCGCATCACCAGCACGGCCTCATTTCTTGGATGCCCCTTTTTCCATAACCCCGCGCTCTTACGAGGCGGGATACAGGCTGTCGCCCCTTTGCGCGAGATAAGCTGATGGCTGGCTTTGCTGTCATAGGCACCATCCGCATAAACATGTCCCAGCTTACGCCGCAGAGGGTTGAGCAAGGTGGGCAACACCTCGGCATCATGGACATTTTCCAGTGAGACTTCCGCCGCCACGATATCGTGGGTCACCGGGTCTACCGCCAGATGCAACTTGCGCCACACTCGCCGCTTCTCCGAACCGTGTTTTCTGACCTTCCACTCGCCTTCCCCAAACACCTTCAGCCCGGTTGAGTCGATAACCAAGTCGGTAATACGTTCCTTTGGGGGCTGTCGATAAGCCACAGTCACCGAGCGTGCTCGCTTGCTGACGCAGCTATAGTCCGGTGCGCACAACGGTACATTCATCAACTCGAACAGGGAGTCTAGTAGTCCCTGAGTGGCCCGTAGAGTGAGGTTGAAAATCCCCTTGAGCATCAGGAAGGTACAGATGGTCTGGTCGGTGTAAAGCTGGCTGCGACCTCGGCGCCCATGATGGTCGTGGTGAAACCAGCTGTTCATGGCTTCGGCATCAACCCAGAAGGTGAGTGAACCACGGTTAATCAAAGACTTGTTGTATGTAGGCCAGTTGGTGATGGGGTGAAGCGACGTGCCCATGATGCAAACTTGAAGAGGATGGTGGTGATCAGATCTCCGAGTCCTCAGTAAGTTCCCTTCAAACTGCATCGATTTAGGCAACAACGCC